>NATF01000110.1 GCA_002085205.1 Candidatus Cloacimonas sp. 4484_275
TTCAAAAATGTTCCGGCGCTTTTAACTATGATTATCGTGACGGCGTTGGCGGCTTCCGCTTTGGGAATTTTTATCGCTTCCGTTTGCAGAAATTTGCATCAGGTAAGCAGTCTTTCCACGCTTCTTATTTTGGGAATGTCGGCTCTCGGCGGCTCAATGGTTCCCACATTTCTGATGCCGACTTATATTCAATTCATCGGAAAATTTACCTTTAATTACTGGGCGATGAAAGGTTTTACGGATATTTTTTGGCGCGATTTCGGTTTGGGAGAAATCCTGCCGAGCATTATTATTTTGGCTGCCGTAGCCATCGTTTTTTCTTCCGTTGCCATAAAATTGTTTCGAAAAAGATTGGTGTGAAAAAATATGGAAAAAATAAATTTCGACATAAACCAATTTTTACAGGCGATTTCTTTTGCAATCGATTTTGTGGAAATAGATATTCTGGGAGCAAGTCAAAATCATTCGCGGCGAGTTGCTTATATTTCTTTGAGAATCGCCGAAGAATTGGGGCTTTCCGAACAAGACAAAAGCGATATTGTCGCCTTCTCCATTATGCACGATAACGGACTTTGCGAAGAATCTTTGCACACCGAATTCGATTTTAGAAATCTTCCGCAACTGCGCAGAATGGAAGGTTTGAAAGAACATTGCATTTTCGGAGAAAACAACATAAAAGATTATCCGCTGGCGGGAAAAAATAAAAATATAGTCAAATATCATCACGAAAATTGGGACGGGAGCGGTTTTTTCGGTTTGAAAGAAGATGAAATTCCCCTTTTGGCTCAAATCATCGGACTCGCCGATTTTGTCGATAATGTTTATCATTTCGAAAAGGAAAGGAAAAAAGAGATAAAAGATTTCATAATTTCCAATAAAGGGAAACGATTTTCTCCTCAAATTGCCGAAGCATTTTTGAAAGTCGCTTCACATCAAAAATTTTGGCTGGATTTGAAAAACGAATTTATCTGGATTGCTCTAAAATCTCATGCAGTTCCCAATATCAAACAACTTACTTGGAAAGAAATTTTTTCGATAACCAAAGTTTTCGTTTCCATTATCGACTCCAAATCACGATTTACCGGCAGGCATTCTTCCGGTCTGATTGAGAAAACGAAAATTGCCTGTGACTTTTATAATTTTGACGAAACAACTACCCAAAAAATGTTAATTGCGGCAAGTTTACACGATTTGGGAAAATTAGCCGTTTCCTCCGATATTCTGGAAAAACCGGCGAAACTGAATGCTGCGGAAATAAATGTTATGAAAGCTCACACCTATTACACCAAAATTGCTCTCAGCCAAATCGAACATTTTGACGAAATTAAAAATTGGTCGGCAAATCATCACGAAAAATTAAACGGAAACGGTTATCCGGAAGGATTAGCCGCCGACCGACTTTGTTTCAATTCGCGTCTGCTCGCTTGTCTCGACATTTTTCAGGCTCTCACGGAAAATCGTCCTTATCGAAAAGGTATGAAATTTGAAGATGCGTTTGCAATAATGAAAAAATTGGCGAAACAAAACGATATTGACGCGGAAATCGTAAACGGTTTTATTCCGCAATTAAAAAATATTGCCTTCTAAAACTATGAAAAACAAAATAATTTATCCGAATTACGAAAACAGTATTTTGAATTTAACCTCTTCTCTTTTGGAATGTTTCGATGTTCCCGCCGAATTTCCGCCTTTGAAACAGCTCGATATCACCGAATTGAAAAAAAATCAGAATGTTATTTTTCTGATTTTGGATGGGTTGGGAAATAATCTGCTCGAAAAATTCGACGATTGCTGCCGACTGCTTTCGGAATTTCGTTTGGATGTCATAACTTCCGTTTTTCCGTCCACCACAACGGCGGCGATTACCAGCATGATGACCGGAATTTCTCCCTTTGAACACGGAGCAATCGGTTGGAGTCTTTACTTTAAAGAACATTTCAAATTAATCGATTTTATTCCCGTTAACGATAGCGTTTCTCAGGAAAATTTGGCAAAAAAATTTCCCTCGATTTTCAACATGCTTCCACCAAAAAACATTTTTGAAAAAATCCGAGAAAAACCAAATCATGAAACATTTGGTTTCCGAAAAAGGAAAAAAATTAATCGTTATTTATTCCTCTTTCCCAGATGCGCTCGAACACCGATTCGGCGTTTATTCGCAAGAAGTGCGAGACTTGTTGACGGAATTTAATCTCGAATTGGAAAAATTCCTGTCGAAAGTGAAAAACACGAATTCTTCTTTAATTATTTCTGCCGATCACGGTTTGATAGACATAAAAAAATATCATCAGCTCGATGCAGACAGCCCGATCTATCCTAACTTGATTTTGCCCGCTTTTCCCGAACCTCGTTTTGTGTCTTTCTTCGTAAAACAGCATAAATTGAAAGAATTCGAGGAAGCCGTTAATGCTCTCGATAGCGAATTTTTATTTATGAAAAGAGAGCAATTTTTATCTTCCGAGTTAATAGCCGGCAACAGGATTCATTCCAAAATCGACGATTTTGTGGGAAATTATGTGGGAATTGCCACCGGAACTTCCGCTTTCAAAAATGTTTTCCCGAATTTTCCCAAACCGCCGATATTCAAAGCACATCACAGCGGTTTGACTCCCGACGAAATGTTTGTTCCACTCATCAAAATAGACTTTTAACATGAAAAAGTTAAGCACATCTTCCAAACAAAATAAAACTTTTTGGGGTTATTGGGAAGCGTTTCTTTCCATTTTCATTAATATTATTTTATTTTCGTTAAAATATTGGATCGGACTAAAAACAGCATCCATCGCCATTATTGCCGACGCGTGGCACACACTTTCGGATTCCTTTTCTTCCGTTATTCTTTATTTCGGTTTTAGAATTTCGGCTAAACCGGCGGACAGTAAACATCCTTTCGGACACGGCAGAGCGGAACTTATCAGCTCTTTGATTATCGGAACAATTTTGTTTATAATCGGTTTCAATATTTTCTTGGAAGCTCTGGAAAAATTCAAAATTCATCATTCGGCAAACTATTCCAAAGCCGCTGTTTTCATCATAATTCTCTCAATTGTCTTGAAAGAAGCGCTTGCAATTTTTTCATTCCGGACGGGCAAAAAAACCGATTCGCAACTTCTTAAAACAGACGGTTGGCATCATCAAAGCGACGCTCTTTCTTCCTTATTGATTTTAATCGGAATATCTCTTAAACAATTCTTTTGGTGGATAGACAGTTTTATGGGAATGGGAATGTCCGTTTTGCTTTTTTATGCGGCTTACAATGTTATGAAAAAATCGGTCAGCGTTTTGATTGGAGAAGCGCCGGATGATGAATTGATGTCGAAAATCGAAGCTGTTATCAAAAAAAATACTTATCATAATGTAATTCCGCATCATCTGCATTGCCACAATTACGGAAATCACAGAGAGATAACTTTTCACATCGTTTTACCGGCGGAAATGAAATTGAAAGACGCTCACGAAATCGTGGAAAAAATCGAGAATTCCATCAGAAAAGAATTAAACATCGAACCGACTATTCACATCGACCCGTTTTCGCAAAATGAATAAATTTTTTGAAAATTCCTCTATTACAAAAAAATTTTCCGAAAAACTATTTTAACAAAATACACTTTGAATTTGTTACCGGTTTATCGTTAATTTTCAACTGAAACAAATATATTCCCGGCGAAACTTTTTTGCCGAAATTATCCGTTCCGTCCCAAATTGCGGAGTAAAGCGACTTCGTCGCTTTTGCATCAACTCGGTTGATGCATTCCAAAGTTCTTATTTTTTGTCCCTTGATATTATAAATTGAAATCGTATTCTGTTCGTTTTGTTCGTTGCTAATCCCAAAAAAAATTGTGGTGGAAATACCGTGGAAATACCGAAAGGGTTCGGATAGTTTGCCAATTGATAATTCTCAACTTGAAAATCGTAATTATTTGCCGACACATGCCGACACACCGGCGGGAAAAATATCAACGATAGCGCCTTCAATGACGGTTAAACCATACGGAATTTCATCCGGAAGCAAATACCAACCGTTATAAGTTCCTCCCCACCCAAAATTCAAATGAAAATATTCATCCGTGTTGTAACCGTCAATTACAACATTATGTCCCATTGTCCAATTCTGATTTACAACCGCCAGATGAACCGGAAAAGCCTCAATTATGTTGTTTGGAAAGTTCCCGAACCATTCGGGCTGTAAACCTGATGTGCCGCAATTCCGCAAGCAAAGACCAAAGCCGCTTTATCTTCATTTGTGACGACAATATCATTCTGATAATGAGTTTCCAATGTTGCCAGATATTCGTTTAAACTCGGAAAAGAGGGAAACCCCCAATAAGAATGGTCATCGTCAATCCAATATTGATTTCCGTCGTAATTATGATAATAATCATCGTTATCATCAAATTCCACATTGTTTGTCGTTTGCAAAAAATTGAGTATTTGAGCCATAGCAACAGCGGGACAACCGGCGACGGCTCTTTCCGAAGTAAACGGCCTTCTGGGACAAAAATCATTATAAGGCGAATTTTGGTGCCAATTTTCTTCCAGCCAACCTCCGGTGGGAGTCGTTCCTTCCGGCGGCCATTGTTCAAAATCTCTGGTTAAGATTTCGGAATTTTCCAGCAAAAGTTTCCAAGCGGAATTTCTTTGCTCCAAAATATTGTCCGGTATTTCGGAAATATTTTGTAATCGTAACTCCAAATCGGTTTTCAACAAATTCAGAAGCATGTTTTCGCGCGAAATTTCCCCGAAATCATTTTCAAAGGAATAAGCAATAACCGGCGGCAAATTCGTCTCCGCCGATACAACCACAAAACCTTGCGGCTTCAGAAAAAAGATAAAAAACAAATTTCCGGAAACATTTTCAATATTTATCTTATTTGCCACGAAATAAACTCTATCGGAAAAAATTTGTTTTATCTTCGCATTTGCGACTTTTTCGGCGGTTTCCATATCTATCGTCTCGGCAAATAAAAAAGAAAATAAAATAATTCCCAACAATGCAATAAAAATTTTAAGCCGAGTTCGTTTTTTCATAATACTCCCTTTAAACGCGTTAATTATTGACGGTTTCGTAAAAAGTCGTTTCAAACTTGAAAATGTCAAATGTCATCTTGAGCGGAGACGAAAGATACAACAAAGCAAATAGTTACGAAATTCTTCGACTACGCTCAGAATGACAACTTTTGTCTTTTTACGAATTCATCATTATTGGGTATCAGGTAATCTTATCCAATAATTTTCTGAGCAAACCTTTCCTGAATTTTTTGCGAGCGATCCTTTGTTTTCTGTGAACGGAAGGTAAGTCGCTGATGTGACCTTTTTCCAATTCTATTTTGTAAAAAGCGATTTTCAAAGTAGCCAATAATTCTCTTTCTCTGACAGGTTTCAAAAGAAAACCGAAAGGTTTGGAAAGTTTTGCGTCTTCAATGTTTTCGTCGTCCGAATATGCCGTAATAAAAACAACGGGAGTATTGAATTTTTCGTGAATAATTTTTGCCGCTTCCGTTCCCGAAATTTTGCCGGATAATCTGATATCCATAATCACCATATTCGGTTTGGTTCTCTCCACAGTTTCAATCGCTTCCTGTCCTTCGCTTACAATTCCGCTCACATAATAACCGTATTTTGTCAAAACTCGTTTGATGTCTTCGGAAATTAT
>NATF01000017.1 GCA_002085205.1 Candidatus Cloacimonas sp. 4484_275
TACAATTCTCGTGAGTGGGACGGAAAATATTATACCAGCACAAAATGCGGTACTTATTTCAGTCCTTTCACGGATGGTGTATTTACGGCTAGAGATACGGCTTATGTAATTACAGCCGTTAAAACATTGCTGATGAATTACGGAACCGACAATGCTACAGACACGGAAACGATTGAAATTTATGACGCAATTGACGATGTAACCCCAGGCACTCTTCTTTACAGCGAAAACTTCAGCTACACTGGTGGTGCTTACGGAACTTATGAATGGGCAACATTCACGCTTTCACAAGAAGTTCCCGTAAACGATGATTTCTTCATTATCATCAGTGGTGATTGGTGGACAGATCCGGATAATGCAAATTATTATCCGCTGTTTGACAATATGATTCGTGAACATATAGGCCAAGGCGCTTATACAAATAACACAGTTTACTGGGATGAGGAAAACTCGGTTTATGCTCATTCATCCGGTGACCGTTTCATCAATGCTATGATTTACAGAAAAGATTATCAACCGCCTGCACCTACCAACTTAACAATCACTGTTAGCGGAAGCGATGTTATCTTGAACTGGGATGCATCAATGGGTGCTAACGGTTATAACATCTATCGTTCGACGGATCCTTACAGCTTTGGTTCGGTATATACCACTTCCCCAACGAATTCCTACACCGATGTTGGTGCAGCCAGCGGAACTAAGTATTTCTATCAAGTAACGGCTTATTAATAAGCCAATAAATGAATTAAATTAATATCGTGCCGAAAAAATTTTCGGTTAGATAAACCAATTCAACTAAATTCCGAAAGGCTTCTCCAAAACGAGAAGCCTTTTTTTATTTTACTATTTTTATAAGAACCTAAAAAATAATTGACACTGAGTTCTCATTTAAAAAATTCTCCCTCAAATTTCGTTGAAATAAAGTGAAGGAGTGAAAATTCCATGATAGAGCACAAAAAAGAAGTAGATGAAATTATCAACAAATATATCGGACAAAAAGGAAACCTGATTCCGCTTTTGCAGGAAGTTCAACAAAAAGAAAAATATCTTTCCAAAGAAACGATGCGATATATCGCTGAGAAAACGAAAATCAGCATTGCCGATATATACGGTGTGGCTACCTTTTATACTATGTTTCGTCTGAAACCGCAAGGAGAACACATCATCCGAGTTTGTAAGGGAACGGCGTGTCATGTTTCCGGAGCCAATTCCATTTTGGATGCCATAAAACAAGAGCTTAATTTGAAAGGCGACGAAGATACCACTTCCGATATGTTATTCACCATTATGGAAGTTGCCTGTTTGGGATGTTGCAGTCTTGCTCCGGTAATTATGGTGGATGATAACACTTTCGGTAAATTGACTCCCGATTCGGTTCGGAAAATCATCAAACAAATTAAATAAGTTCAAACCTTCAGCAACAAATTTAGGAAGAGAAGGAGGAATTTTGAGTTTTAAAATAAAGGTTGGAATGGCAAGCTGCGGACTGGCGGCGGGTGCCGGCAAAGTTTATACCGAAATCGAAGAATATTTGAAAAAAAACAAGATAGACGCTTCGGTTCACAAAACGGGATGTATCGGAATGTGTTTTGCGGAACCTATCATCGAAATAGTTCCGGAATCGGGAGAATCGATAACTTACGGAAGGGTTACTCCCGAAAAAGTAGAAGAGTTGATTACCGCTTTTCAAAACGGCACTCCCGAAAAGGAAAATGTAATTTTAGCCGAAAATCAAAAGGCGTCCGAAAATGAAAATTTAAACAAACAAACCAGAATTGTTTTGCGCAACACCGGTAAAATAAATCCGGAATCTATTGAAGATTATTTGAAAGAAAACGGTTACAAAGCGGCTGAAAAAGCCCTGAGAAAAATGTCTCCGCAAGAAATCATTGCCGAAATGAAAGAATCCGGTTTACGCGGAAGAGGCGGAGCCGGTTTTCCCACGGGACTAAAATGGGAATTTGCCAATAAAGCGAAAAGCGACAAAAAATACATTGTTTGTAATGCCGACGAAGGTGATCCGGGCGCATTTATGGATAGAAGCGTATTGGAAGGTGATCCTCACAGCGTTATTGAAGGAATGATAATCGGCGCTTTTGCCATTGGTGCGGATGAAGGTTATATTTACTGTCGAGCCGAATATCCTCTGGCAATTAAACATTTGGAAAAAGCAATAACGGATGCCGAAGAAAAGGGGTTTCTCGGCAACAAAATTTTTGGCACCGATTTCAATTTTAAATTGCATATTAAAAAAGGAGCGGGAGCGTTTGTTTGCGGTGAGGAAACTGCGTTAATGGCTTCCATCGAAGGTAAACGAGGAATGCCGCGCATTCGTCCGCCTTTTCCCGCACAATCGGGTTTATGGGGAAAACCTACGAATATAAATAATGTGGAGACTTTTGCCAATGTTCCTTGGATCATATTTCACGGAGCAAAAGAATATGCAAAATACGGAACCGAAAAAAGCAAGGGAACGAAAGTTTTCGCTCTTGCCGGCAAAATCAAAAAAAGCGGATTGATAGAAGTTCCTATGGGAATGACTTTAAGAGAGGTGATCTATGATGTCGGCGGAGGTATGAAAACCGACAAGCCTTTCAAAGGAGTTCAACTGGGAGGACCTTCCGGCGGATGTATTCCCGCTTCTCTTCTCGATACCAAAGTCGATTATGATTCCATCAATAAAACGGGCGCAATTATGGGCTCCGGCGGAATGGTTGTAATGGATACCGGTACTTGTATGGTTGATGTGGCAAAGTTTTTTTTGAATTTTACTCAAAATGAATCGTGCGGAAAATGTACTTTTTGCCGAGTCGGTACCAAAAGAATGCTGGAAATCCTCACGCGAATAACGGAAGGCAAAGGAGAAATGGAAGATTTGGATCGATTGGAAAAACTTGCCACAAACATTATTAAAGGTTCTCTTTGCGGTCTCGGTCAAACGGCGCCTAATCCCGTGCTGACAACATTGAAATATTTCCGCGACGAATATATTGCTCATATAAAAGACAAGAAATGTCCTGCCGGAGTTTGTACGGCGCTGATTAAGTTCGAAATAATCGAAGAAAAGTGTGTGGGTTGTACCGTGTGTGCTCGTAAATGTCCTGTTCAAGCCATTGACGGCAAAGTAAAACAACCTCATGTAATCAATCAAGATAAATGTATCAAATGCGGAATTTGTTATGATTCTTGTAAATTCGATGCAATAATTAAAGAATAATTAATTCGGAGAATAAAGATGAGATTTTTTTCTTTGATTTTCTCATTAAAATATAAATACGGAGTAAGACTATGATAACCGTTAAATTGAATGGAAAAGATATAAAAACCGAAGGCGGAAAAACAATTTTGGAATTGGCGCGGGAACACGGAATAGAAATTCCTACGCTTTGCCACGATGAAGAATTAAAGCCGTTTGGTTCCTGCTGGGTTTGTGCCGTTCAGGTGAAAGGAAGAAGAGGATTCGTGACTTCCTGCGGTACGGAAATTATGGACGGGATGGAGATCATCACGGATTCGGAAGAGATCAAAGAAGCTCGCAAAATGGCATTGGAACTTCTGTTGTCCGATCATTATGCCGATTGTGAAGCTCCTTGCAAAATTGCTTGTCCGGATAGGGTGGATGTTCAAACTTATGTTTCCTTAATTGCCAACGGACAATATCACGAGGCTGTTCAAGTTATCAAAGAAACCTTGCCGATGCCGCTTTCAATAGGAAGAGTGTGTCCCGCTTTTTGTGAACGCGAATGTCGCCGTACAATCGTGGACGAACCAATTGCAATTAGGCAATTAAAAAGACATGCTGCGGATTTTGATATTATGGATGATTGGTCGTATATTCCACCGAAAGCTCCGGCTAAAAATAAAAAAATTGCTATTGTCGGTGGAGGTCCTTCCGGTCTTACTTGCGGTTATTATCTTTCCAACGACGGTTATGATGTGACTGTTTTTGAAGCATCGCCTCAACCCGGTGGCTGGTTGCGTTACGGTATTCCCGAATACAGACTTCCCAAAAAAATTCTCGATAAAGAAATTCAACTTATGTGCGCAAACGGCATGAAAATAAAAACGAATAAGAAGATTGGAGAAGATATCAGCGTTTCCGAACTCAGTAAAAACTATGATGCCGTTTATTTGGCTATCGGCGCTCAAAAAGCAATGCCGATGAGAGTGAAAAACAGCGAGTTGGAGGGGTGTTTTCTCGGTGTCGATTTCTTAAAAGATTTTGCTTTGGGAAAACAAATTGAGCTTGGAAAAAAAGTAGCTATTATCGGAGGCGGAAATACGGCGATAGATTGTGCCAGAACCGCCAAAAGAATGGGTTCCGAAGTTACCTTGGTTTATCGACGAACCAGAGCGGAAATGCCGGCGGAATCTTATGAAGTGGATGCCGCCGAAGAAGAAGGAATTAAATTTTATTTTCTCACGAATCCGGTGGAAAATATCGGGGAAAACGGAAAATTAAAATCTGTTAAATTTGAAAAAATGGTTTTGGGAGAACCGGATGAAAGCGGCAGAAGAAGACCGATGCCGACCGGGGAATTCTTTGAAGAGAATTTCGACGGAATCATAGCGGCAATTTCTCAAAAACCGGATGTCGATTTCTTAACTCAAGAAAAAAACAAAATCGATGGGAAAGAAATTCCGTTAACCCGTTGGCTTACCGCCGATTCCAATGAAGAAACTCAATACACGGGAATTGCAAACATCTTTGCCGGAGGAGATTTCAGACGCGGACCCGCCACGGCAATTGAAGCAATTGCGGACGGAAGAAAAGCGGCAATTGCCATCGAAAGATTTTTGGAAGGAAAACCTCTTTTTGATCCGATTAAAATTTTTGATTCTAAAAAAGAAAAAAGTTTAAAAGATGTTGATCCGAAAGAATTTGAGCAATATGAAAAGATTCCGCGATTCCAAATGCCGGAATTGAAACCGGAAATTCGAGCCACGAATTTTAAGGAAGTGGAAACCGGTTTTGAAGACGAAATTGCTCGCGAAGAAGCCAGACGTTGTTTGGAATGCGGTTGTCAGGTAAACCAAACTTGTGATCTCAGAAAATACGCGACGGAATATCAGGTGAATGTCGATTTATTTATCGGAGAAAAGAATAAACATCCGATTGATCATACTCATCCTTTCATACTTCGAGATGCTAATAAATGTATCAAATGCGGTCGTTGCGTGAGAATTTGCGCGGAAGTTCAGGGTCCGGGAGTCTTGGGTTACATTTATCGCGGATTTACAAGTTATGTTGCTCCGGAATTTGGCGAAAGTTTAACGCTGACCACTTGCGAATCGTGTGGAAAATGTATTGAAGTGTGTCCGGTTGGCGCTCTTGTTCCGAAAAATGAAAATTACAAAATGAATCCTCATTCGACTGAAGTTATTACCCAAAATTGCGGTTTATGTGAAACCGGTTGCAAAATAGATGTTTTTGTTCAGACTGATAAAGTAACGAAAATTCAGCCTGCCGAAGAGCGAGGTTTCAATCGTAGAGATCTCTGTTTTGCCGGAAAATTCGGCTGGCAAATGTATGAAAATCCCGAGAGAATTCTCGCTCCTTACATAAAAGAGGAAAATTCATGGGAACAAATCGAAGATTGTTGGGAAGAAGTGCAGAATTGCGAGAAAGTTTCCAATCTTATCAAAGAAAACCTAGCTGCTGCCAAAACCAAAAAAATCTACATTTCTCCGGCTGTTACTAACGAAGAAATTGCGATGATGAAACAGGTTGCCGAAAATATCGGTGCCGAGATAGGTTCATTGTCTTTCATTCAGACATTTGTCGATAAAATTCCTCAGGAAAACTTTAAATCTTATGACGATATTCAAAACGCTGAAGCAATCGTTCTCATCGGAAAGGTAAGTCATACGCTGAAGATTTTGGCTCGCGACCAACAACGAAAAGGTAAAAAACTTATTCTTATTAACAATGAAGACAAAGATTTCAATAAATTTGCGGACGAATTATTCAACGAAGAATCCATCGAAGACACGCTTGATAAAATAATCGAAAGTTATTATGAACCTACGGAGGAAGAACAACCGGAAGATCGTCCCGAAAAAATAGAACTCGAACTTCCTTACAAAACATTGTTTATATATGCTCAGGAAAATCTGAGTGAAAAAGAAATTTGGAATACTTGGTTGTTGGCATCTTTGGTTTGTGATTTTTCCGAAGGTTCGGGTGTTCTTCCAACTTCGATTTTTACCAATTTCAAAGGAATGCAGAAATTCGGTATCAAACAAACCAAGCCGGAAATATCGGATTTTGTGATTCTTTACGGTGAACTTCCCATCGAAGAACAAAGAAAAATCATCAGAAATAGCAAATTCATCATTTCCGTTAACACACATCTTGATAAGAGTGATCCCGCTCATATTATTTTGCCGCAAGTTTCTTATTTGGAAATGGAAGGCACGGCGTTATCCTCAAACAATGAAATTACTTATTTTCACAACCCCAAAAAATCATTTATTTGGGAGAATTTGCTGAACACATTCGCTCAGGCAAAATTGCTTACCAAAGCGCAAATTTCGCCGAAATATTGGCAGGAACGAGCAAAATCGGTTATTACGGAAAAGAAGACGGAAAATAAACCGATGAATGACGAGCAACTTCTGGATTTTCTTTATACGATAGAGAATGTGGGATATAAAGTTCCCGTATTTCACAGCATTCAGAAGAATTTGATTGCCAAACTAAAACATGAGAGTCACAAAAACAGTCATTAAATAAAAAAAAGACCCGCAAAACAATTTGCGGGTCTTTTTTAATTTTTTCTAAAATCTTTTTAGCTAACTTTCAAAACTTCATTTATTGCTTGAACAAGACTGGCTTTGGGAAGAGCGCCGACAGCCATTTGCGGTTGACCGTCTTTCGGACAGAACAGAATGGAAGGGATACTTCTGATGCCAAAAGCGGCGGCTAATTCCTGTTGGTCTTCTGTATCGATTTTGTAGAAGTTTACTTTTCCTTTGTATTCTTCGGCTAATTCTTCCAAAACCGGTGCTACAATTTTGCAAGGCGCGCACCAATCCGCATAAAAATCAATTACGCAAGGTAATTCCCCTTCAAATTTCCATTCTTTATTCTGAGCATAATTAAATACCTTATTCATAAAGGT
>NATF01000018.1:0-7326 GCA_002085205.1 Candidatus Cloacimonas sp. 4484_275
GTTTCACATGCAGAAACTCGATAATCTCATAAAGATCATCTTTAAATCTGATAATCATTCCGTTCCGTATATCGGAAGTCGTTGCCATATCTTCTCCTTATTTCCTTGTGATACAACAAATTATCTCTTTTTTATCCAAAGATAAACCAAATTTTAATGTTTAAATATTATGGCAAGGAAAAAATGATAAATCACTCAAAAACATACATAGTTTTTTATACACCACCCAAAAATCCGAAATAAACCCGAAAATACAATTTCATTATTACCCTAAAATATTGATTTTTTTTCGGTCAAAATCAAAGACAATTTTTGTTTTTCAAATTCATAACTCTTATCATACGAAAGCAAAAAATTTATTTTGCCAAACGATAGGTGAGAAAGTTAATATTTTTTGGAAAAAATTTTCGAATCGGATTGGCAGTTTCGTAAAATGTTATGTTAAAATTTGAAACTGCCGTTTTTGCGGATTTATCGAAATTTTTCTTAAAAATTAGGAGTATAAATGAAAAATATTTTTTTTCTGATACTGATGTTTTCGGTTGGAACTTTGCTGGGAAATTCCGCATTTTCATTTTCCGGAATGCCTCATCAATACTTGGGAAATGATGTTTACGGGATTGGAATGGGAGAAACCGGACTCGCGGATATGTATCGTATCAATACCGATTATTACAATCCTTCTTTGGCAACGACAGCCAACAAAGTAATATTTTCCACGGCTGTTTCTTTGGGTTATATTTGGTACGGAGACAAAAACGGAAACAGTTTTCGGGACAACGGCCTTACATTTCCTTATTTTACAATCGCCATTCCGGTTGCGGCTCACAAATTTGCTTTCAGCTTTAATTCATTTCTTTCCGGCAACCTGGAAAACCAAATCGGCAGAAGCTGGGAAAATTTAAATTATACGGAAATCAATCGTATCGACGCGGATGTTTACAAAGCAAATTTTATTTATGCATTCAAAAACCGTTTCCTTAATTTTGGCCTGGCGGTTAATTATTATTTGGGTCATCGTACTCGATTTTGGGAACTTGATTTTGACGAAGAAGATTATTCCGATGCTAAATACGAGATTGAAAAAAACTTCAAAAATCCCGGATTTTCCGTGGGAATAAACAAAAAAATCGGTAATTTATCGTTGGCGGCAGTTTATATTTCACCCACGAAACTGGACGGCAGCACTTATTTCAAATATGTTCATTCACCATATCAGGACACGCTTTCAAATAAAATGGAAAATTTGGAAATTGCCGAACAAATTGCAGGTGGATTGACAGTTAAATTCCTGGAAAAATTCAAAGCTTCCTGCGATTTTTATTATGAATTTCAGAACAAAACGGACTCCTTTGATTTTGACGCGTATAAAATCGCTTTCGGTTTTGCTTACGATCCTCTAAGCGGTTACAACAAATGGTATAAGAAAATTCCGTTTCGTTTCGGAGGATACAATCGGCTTCTGCCGTTCGAAGAAAACGGTCAAAAAATCTTTGAAAAATCTTTTACAATCGGCAGCTCGATTCCGCTTAAATCCGAATACAAAAAAATAGATTTGGCTTTGAAATTTATGTGGCGCGGCGATCTCGACAAAAACTCTCTGAGAGATAAATCCGTTATGTTGAATATCGGCATTTCCGGGTTTGATATATTTTCCAAACGAACAAAGAGAATCGCTCCTCGCGAGATTCCCAAAGCCGATATTAGGTAACTATGAAATTTCGCTGGATTTATAACTCCGACGAGAGTCTTCCGATAACCGAACAAATCAAGGTTTCCCGCAACTATCCGGATTCGTTTTTCTCCGCAACTTTTGCCGATATTCCCGATATTTCACTGATGAAAGATATTACCAAAGCCGCTACCAGAATCGTGCAAGCCGTTAAAAACAAAGAAAAAATTATCATTTTCGGACACGACGATTTGGACGGAATTACGGCAACCTACATTTTATTCGATTTTCTGGAAAAAATCGGCTCACAGAACCATTTTTATTATATTCCTAACCGCTTGATTGAAAATCACGGCATTCAGGAAAATTTCATTCGAAAAGTTAAAAACGAAAAATTTGATCTTGTTATCACGGTGGACGGCGGAATTTCTTCCTACGAAGCAGTAAAAAAATTAAATGAGATCGGTTGCGAGGTTATTATCACCGACCATCACCTCGTTCCCGAAAAAATCCCGCCTGCTCTGGCAGTCGTTAATCCCAAACAACACGATTGCAAATATCCGTATAAAATGCTTGCCGGCGTTGGTGTTTCTTTTTTTCTCGTTTGGAAAATTTCACAACTTTTGAAGACGGAGTTTGATTTTAATTACTTTTTTTGGGTGGCAGCGGGAAGTGTTGCCGACAAAGTTCCATTAAACGGAGTTAATCGAATTCTTGTTCGGGAAAGTTTGAAATTTTTTCACGATTTCAATGATTCCACTTTTGTTACTCTGACAAGTTTTTATTCGTTCAATTCCACAATTTCTTCTCAGCTCGGTTTCATCAATTTCGTTACCAAACTTTTTTCCAACGGAAGAGAAAAAGACGGAGAACACAAGGCTCTCCGAATTCTTCTTGCTTCTCCCGCCGAAAAAGCAAGGTTGATAGAGGAGATGCTTCTTTCTTTGCAAAATTATGAATCTCAAATAAATAATCTTAAAATATTTTTGGATAATTTGGAAGGAATTCCAGATTACGGTTTCGTTTATTTCGATGAAAATAACGAAATTCCTTATGAATTTTTGGGTTATTGCGCAAGTTATATTTCCCGCAATAACAAAATTCCCGTTTTTTTTATGAAAAATCTGCGAGGCAAACTCGTATGTGAAGCCAGATGTACCGAAGGATTTAATGTCGTGGAAACTTTTCGGTTTTGCAAAAACGAGTTGAATCAATTCGGCGGTCACAAACAAGCGGCGGGGTTTGTGGCGGAACTTTCTCAAAAAGATAAAATTCGGGAAAAAATATACGCTTATTTATCGAAGAACCGTGAAATCGTCTATCGCCATAAAATTCTTACCGTCGATGCCATGCTTACCGTTTCCCAAGCGCAAAACCTTTCGGCAAACGATTTGGATGTTTTTCAACCTTTCGGAGAAGGAAATCCGCAGCCGGTAATTGTGATTAAGGATTTTATGCCGGAGACGGATTTTCCCAAATTGAATTTCGCGGAAATTCTTCCGCCGTTGGACAAAAAGGAAAAATATTTTCTTGCCTGTAATTTAGTCGGAAATAATCTTTATCCGCTTGATTTTGCCAAAAAGCAGGAGTGGAAAAACTATGAAAATTAATATGCGTAAATGCGATATTTGCGGAACATGCGTCGCCGTTTGTCCCGTTGATGCGATTTATGTCTCCGAATACGAAGTAACGATAGACAACGATAAATGTATTTCTTGCCTGAATTGCCTGATCGTTTGTCCGGCTCAAGCGATTACGGAGGAGGAATAATGGCTGAAGAAAAATTTGATGTGGTAGTTGTCGGTGCCGGACCTGCAGGGAGTGTTGCCGCCAGATTTGCGGCTGAAAACGGAGCTTCCGTTCTAATGTTGGAACGAGAACGCGAACCCGGAATTCCGGTGCGTTGTGCGGAAGGTGTTTCTCACGCCGGAATTGCTCCTTTCATCGAAATCGACAAAAGATGGATAGCGTCGACGATCAATGTTGCCAGACTCTTTTCTCCGAACGGCGAACACGCTTATATGTATAATAACGGAACCGGCTATGTTCTGGAACGTCGGCTTTTTGATGCCGCTTTATGCGAAATCGCTTGCAAAAAAGGCGCGGAACTTCGCTTGCGAGCCGATGCCATCGATTTGGTTTGGGAAAATGACCAAATCTGCGGCGTAAAATATCGTCATCAAGGCGAAATAAAAACGGTTTATTGTGATATTGTCATCGGTGCCGACGGCGTGGAATCGCGAGTCGGTCGTTGGGCCGGAATGAAAACAGCCGTTATGCTTGAAGATATTGACACATGTTATCAATACACGCTTACAAATATCGATTTGCAAGGAGATTCCGTAGATTTCTATTTCGGAAATCAAATTTCCCCCGGCGGTTATATTTGGGTTTTTCCAAAATCCCAAAATACTGCTAATGTGGGAATCGGAATTTCCGGTCATCTGGCAAAAAATAATCCGCCCAAAAAACTACTCGATGAATTCATCGGAAAACATTTTCCGAACGCAAAGAAAACATACGAAGTTTGCGGCGGCGTTCCGACGGCAAATACTTTAAAAGAAATTTTCCGCGACCGAATTATGCTGGTCGGAGATGCCGCTCGTCAGGTTAATCCGGTTACCGGCGGCGGAATCGTGCAAGGAATGATTGCCGGCAGCATCGCCGGAAAAGTTGCGGCGGATGCCGTGAAAGAAAAAAGATTTGATAAAAAATTCTTAAAAAAATACAAAAAAGAATGGGATAAAAGACTCGGTCATCTTCAAAATTTACATTATGCTTTGAAAAACAAATTTTTCCAATTAACCGATGAAAAATTCAATAATATCGTGGAAATTTGCAAATCCATTCCTCCCGAAAAATTTACTTTAAAGGAACTTTTCAGCAGTGCCGTAAAAGGTGATCCCAAACTTGTGGCAGAGATCGCCAAAGCTTTCGTCGTTAGCAAATTCAAATAAGCAAAAATGGAAGATAAAAGACTAAAAGAGATTTACCGAAAATCAATTCACATCGGTTCGCTGATATTACCGTTTTCGTATCGTTATCTTTTTCATTTCAACCGCAAACACACTTTTCTTTTTCTCGTTCCGATAACACTCATTTTTTTAATAATTGAAGTCGTCCGAATGGAGCACAGAACTTTCAAACGCTTTTTTTATAACATTTTCGGAATTATGCTGCGGAAACACGAAATGCACGATTTTACCGGAGCGACTTATCTTTTTATTTCCACAATCATTTGCATCGCCGTTTTCCCCAGAAATATCGCTTTTCTTTCGCTTTCATTTTTGGCAATAGGCGATACTTTTGCTGCAATTGTCGGAATTATTTTCGGCAAAAGAAAACTTTTGGGAACCAAAAAAAGTCTGGAAGGCAGCATTGCTTGTTTTATCTCTTCCTTCATTTTTGCTCTTTTCTACATAAATCCGGCTATTGCTTTTCTCGGAGCGTTCTCGGCGACAATTGCGGAATTTTCCCGCATTCCGGTTGACGACAATATAAAAATTCCCCTCTTAGCGGGCGTGGTTATGTCCGTTTTCAGTATTTTTGTTTAATCTATAAATGAGGAAAAAAATATGAAATTATCTTTTGTTATTCCTGTTTTGAACGAAGAAGAAAGTTTGGAACAGCTTACCGCTGAAATTAGTGAGAATACCAAAAACCATGATTACGAAATCATTTTCATCGATGACGGCAGTACCGACAAAAGCTATGAAATAATGAAAAAATTGGCAAAGAGCAATCCCTCTATCAAAATAATAAAATTTCGTAAAAATTTCGGCAAATCGGCGGCATTACAGGTGGGATTTCAGCACGCAAGCGGCGATGTCGTGTTCACGATGGACGCGGATTTGCAGGACAATCCCAAAGAAATTCCCAGATTTTTGGAAAAACTCGAGGAAGGATACGATTTGGTAACCGGTTGGAAAAAGAAAAGAAAAGACCCGCTTTCCAAAACCTTTCCTTCCAAACTGTTCAACAAAGTAACATCTTCCGCATTCAAATTGAAACTTCACGATTACAATTGCGGTTTCAAAGCTTATAAGAAAAATGTTATCAAAGAAATCGACATTTACGGCGAAATGCATCGTTACATTCCGGCGTTGGCGCACGCCAAAGGCTTCAAAGTTGCGGAAATTCCCGTGGAACATCGAAAACGGCAATTCGGCAAATCCAAATTCGGCGCCGAACGCTATTTACGAGGCTTTTTAGACCTCCTAACCGTAAAACTCGTAACCAGCTACATTCGCAGTCCGCTTTATCTTTTCGGCAGCATCGGTTTTATCTTGAGCGCGACCGGTTTCATTATCGGTTTATACCTGACCATTCTAAAATACGGTTACGGAGTTCCGCTTTCCAATCGTCCTCTGTTGTTCGCTTCCATCTTACTGATGATGGTGGGATTGCAATTCTTTTCCGTGGGACTTTTGGGCGAACTTATCGTCAATCAAAACCGGAAAAACAATCGCGACAAGATTTACTCTCTGAAAGAAAAAATAAATTTTGAAAGTGACGAGGGAAACGATGAATAATCATCTGAACGAATTTGTTCAAATAATGGCAAAGGAAGGTTTGCATAAAACGGTTATTGACTCATTTGCATTTTATTATCGGAAACTTATCGAAGGAGAAAAAGGGAAACTTTCCGAAAAAGAGATTGCTCCGCCGCATCATTCGAATTTAATTAATTATGAAGAAATTTCGAGGAAAAATACTTCTCTTTTGGAAAAGCTTGTCGTTGTCAAACTCAACGGCGGTTTGGGAACCAGCATGGGTTTGAAAAAGGCAAAATCTCTTCTGCGAGTAAAGAAAGATTTGAATTTTTTGGATATTATTGCTCGTCAAATCCTTTTCGTCAGAGAACAGACAAACATCGATATTCCTCTTCTTTTTATGCACAGTTTCAACACGAGAGACGATTCTCTTTCTTATTTGAAAAAATATCCGGAATTGAAATTACCGGAATTTCCGCTTGACTTCCTGCAAAATAAATTTCCGCGTATAAAAGAAGCGGATTTTTCTCCTTACAAAAATAAGGATGAGAAAAAGAATTGGAATCCGCCGGGACACGGAGAAATTTATCTCGTGATGCAAATCTCCGGCATTCTCGAAAAGCTTCTCGACGCAGGGAAAGAATATGTGTTCATCTCCAATTCCGATAACTTAGGAGCTGTTGTCGACGAAAAAATTATCACTTTTATCGAGGAAAATCAAATCCCTTTTCTAATGGAAGTGTGCCGCAGAACGGAATCGGATAAAAAAGGAGGTCATCTCGCTCAAACCAAAACGGGTCGATTAATTTTGCGGGAAGTTGCACAATGTCCCGAGGATGAAGTCGAGCAATTTCAAAATATTGATAAATATAAATATTTTAACACCAATAACTTATGGGTAAACTTGAAAGCATTGAAAAGAAAACTTGCGGAAAACAATAATTTCCTCCCGCTTTCTTTGATTGTTAATCCAAAAACGGTGGACGGAGAAAAAGTTATCCAATTGGAAACGGCAATGGGAGCGGCAATCAGCATTTTTGACGGAGCAAAAGCGCTTATTGTCGGTCGCGACAGATTTACGCCGGTAAAAAAAACAAACGATCTGTTGGCGGTTTGGTCTGACGCTTACGAACTTTTGCCGAATTACAAACTTGCTTTGAT
>NATF01000018.1:7336-9743 GCA_002085205.1 Candidatus Cloacimonas sp. 4484_275
ATGTAAAAATCGACCGTAGCGGAAAAATCGAAAATACGGAGTTATAATTTTTTTGCTTTATTTTCCAGAATAAAAATCTTGCCAGATAATCGGGCGGAAATTTTTTGGTTACTAATTCTCTAAAAAGTAAAGAATTAGGAAGGTGAAAAATGTCTAGGGTATGTGATATATGTGGTAAAAAGGCGCAAGTCGGTAATCACCGAAGCCACGCCATGAATGCCACCAAAAGAAAATTTTACCCGAATCTCAGACGGATTAAAGCTGAAATCGACGGTAAAGTTCAGACAATTAATATTTGTTCTTCCTGTTTAAAAGGAAACAAGGTTAAAAAAGTTGTATAAAAAAGACCGATTTTTCGGTCTTTTTCTTTTTTTTATTTTTTCGTAACATTAATTTTTTATTTCAAACCCAAACAATTATGGAGCAAAGATGGAACTTTTTGTGGAAAAAATCGATTTCCCCGAAAATTGCAATATAATTTACGGGATGTCTCATTTCATCAAAACGGTTGAAGACCTTTACGAAGCGATGGTTAACAGTTGTCCCGAAGTTAAATTCGGTTTGGCTTTTAATGAAGCTTCCGGTCCTTGTTTGGTGCGAAAAGAAGGCAACGACAACGAATTAATCGAAATCGCGGTGGAAAATCAAAAGAGGATCGGCGCCGGTCACACCTTTTTGATTGTGATGAAAAACGCTTTTCCCATCAATGTTTTGCCATCAATCAAAAACTGCCGTGATTGACATCGGATACAAACGTTGATTAGAACATTTTTGGCTTTGGAAATTCCCGCTTTTATTCGACGGGAATTATCGCAAACTATTCGCGAATTTCAGGCGGAAGTTCCCCGCGGAATAAAATGGGTAAAAGATGAAAATCTGCACATTACTCTGCAATTTGTGGGAGACACGAAAGAAGAAGACATTCCGGAAATAATTGATTTTCTGGATAATATTTTCCTCGAATTACCGGAACTGGAATTTTTCAAACCGGAAATTCAAATAATTCCGGGAAGAAATCCGCGCCTCATTTGGGTTAATGCCAAAACCGAGAACAAAGAGATATTCAAAGCGGTAACCCGAATAAAAAACAAATTGCAACATCTTGATTACGAATTGGACAAAAAACCTTTGAAATTTCATGTAACTTTGGGCAGAATAAAAAAAAGATTGCCGGATTTTTTCATTGCCAAAGCACTATCCAAAAAAATAAATTATGAAAAATTTAAAGTTTCGGAAGCAACTTTTTATCGCAGCATTTTGCAACCGGAAGGTCCTATCTATGAAAAAATAAAAGTCTTCCGTTTAGGACAGAAAGATAAAAAAATCGAAAATCTTTGAAAAAATTTTAGAAAATAATAAGGAGTAACAAATGGTATCAAAAGATAAAGAATCCGCTTTGAAAACGGCGATGCATCAGTTGGAAAAGCAATTCGGAGTGGGAACGATTATGCGTTTGGGAGACAAACCGAACATGAAAATCGATGTAATCCCGACCGGCGCTTTAAGTCTTGATGCGGCTTTGGGAATCGGTGGAATTCCGCGCGGAAGAATCACTGAAATCTACGGACCGGAAGCTTCCGGAAAAACCACGCTTGCCCTTCATGCCGTCGCGGAAGCTCAAAAATTAGACGGAATAGTTGCCTTCATCGATGCGGAACATGCTCTTGACCCGATTTACGCCGAAAAAATCGGAGTCGATACCGAAAATCTCTTACTCTCCCAACCTGACGGCGGCGAACAAGCCCTGGAAATCGTAGAAACTTTGGTGCGCAGCAATGCCATCGATTTAATCGTTGTTGATTCGGTGGCGGCTTTGGTTCCGCGCGCCGAAATCGAAGGAAGCATGGGAGATTCTCATGTGGGTTTGCAAGCAAGATTGATGTCTCAAGCTCTCAGAAAACTCACCGGAATTATCAGCAAATCGAATACCGCCGTAATTTTTATAAATCAAACCAGAATGAAAATCGGAGTTCCCGCGTATGTTAATCCGGAAACGACAACGGGTGGAGTCGCTCTAAAATTTTATTCTTCGGTGAGAATGGAAGTTCGCAGGACCGGTTCGATTAAAAAAGTGGGTTCGGATGCGGAAATCGTAGGTAACAAAACCAAAGTAAAAATTGTAAAAAACAAATTCGCTCCGCCTTTCAAAAGCGTGGAATTTCCCATTATTTTCGGAGTCGGAATTTCTCATCTTGATATTGTTATCGAAATCGCCGTGAAAAACAATATCATCAAAAAAAGCGGTTCGTGGTTTTCTTACGGAGAAAAGAAAATCGGTCAGGGAAGCGAACGAGTAAAAGACTTTTTGAAAGACAATCCCGAAATTCTTCGGGAAATAGAAACGAAAGTCAAAATCGCTTTAAAAATGATTGAACAGCCGGAAAATGAAGTGCAGGATAAAAAATAA
>NATF01000019.1 GCA_002085205.1 Candidatus Cloacimonas sp. 4484_275
AAAATGTTTTTTTAAATACATGACTGATTTAAAATCATTTTCCGCAAGATAATTATCAATTATTTGTAATACAAAATCACAATCATCAACGGTAAATTCAAATTTATGTAATTTTTTGTTTTTTACGGCATTCAAAATTTCAAGTTTTCTTTTCATTAATCCTCACATAATGTTTTAGCGGAAATCGGAAATTTCATAATATCTTTTCAGAAATTTCATTTTAGTTTTGTACATTAAATTTTTGATAATTCTCTAATTATTTCAATGAAATTATCGATATTTTCTTCAACCAAATGAATCGGAACTCGACATTGTCTTGTCTCCGGTAAATTATTATCAAATCCCAAGTTTCTTAAAAGCTTTGTCATTTGATGAATGGCATTTTCTTTTCTGGGAGAGAGATATTTTTTTAATTTTGTTTGGGAAGGAAAAATAATTTCCGGTCTGCCTCCCGAGCGAGCCATCACCGAAAGAGAATGACGAACTTTCGATCTGTAAGAATAAATTCTTAAAGAAAAACCGTGTTCTTTTTTTGTTTCAATCATAATTTCCCCGGGATACATATTTCTGCCGACATCTTCGTGAACGGTTAACTTATCCATTATTTTTTTTACAATCGTTGTTTCTCTCATTTCTTCGGAGATTGTTGTGGATTTATATCTTTCTCGACCATAAGATAAAACATTTTCATAAATTAGAGTTTCAAAAACAGCAAAATTCTTATCAAATTGTTTAGAATTGATTTTTCTTTTAATTTCTTTCAATTTATCATAAATTTCTAAAAGACTCAATTGACCTTTATGTTCTTTTTTCCCGCATAAAGACAAAACCGGTACACTTAAAATTCTTCTGAAATTTTGTAATTGGCCAAAATCTTCTTGTCCGATTTCAACTTCGATGTAAGCAATTGGTTTATCTTTTTGATTATGAACGGCAAAATCCGGGCGAATACCGCCCCTCAAATTTGCCGAAGGAAATATCACAGCATCAGTTGGAAGTGTAAATTGTTCCAAAAACCATTCGCGAAATTCATCGATAAGAAACAAACCGAAAAGAGATAAATTTATTCTGTTTTCAGGTTTGGAAATATCTTCATTGGCAAAAACGGTAGTATCCAACATAATATTATATTTGCCAAAATATGAATCTCGACCGTTTGTATTTTCATGATTAATCTTGTTAAATGGTTTATAAAAAGGATTTAATATATTATTTTGTAAATCAAAAACTACTCCAATAGGAGAAACATTTTTTAAATTCCCGTATTTTATACTTTTTGAATTGGGATTTCTAAAATTATAGTTTATATCGATAAACCAATTTCTCGGTCCTTCAAGTTTTTTTATACCTTTTCGCTTCATTAAATTTATCAAATTAGGAACACTTTTAGAATTTAATAAATTTCGAGAGGTATTTAAAATTCCCCAATTTTGTAATTCCCATTCTTCAAACTGTTTTAAAAATTCCCTAATATCCATTGTTCCTCCCGGAAATTTATTTCTGAGTGAAGAATAATCATAAATTAACTTTTGTCCATAAATATTTTTCCAACCACACTCTTTCTCTTTTTATTTCAAGCAGTTAACTCCTGTTTTTCAAATTTTTCAAACAGCAAATCAAGGTAACTATCGTTACTTTTTCTGGATTACATTAACCATGTTAATGTTAAGCGACGAAGTCGCTTCTTTTGGAATGCATCAACTGAGTTGATGCAAAGCGACGAAGTCGCTTTCAAACCAGATGAGATGCAAGCATCTCAAAATTCAACACGGTTGAATTACTCCAAAAAAAATACTCCAAAGAATTACTCCAAATCCAGTTTACCGCAAGGATATTTCGTTATAATTTCGTTAACATAATCGGGATTATCCTTAAATCGCAAATAATAACTTCCGAACTTCCAATTTATAGGATCCGTTACATAACCGTGTTTCACCGGATTAAACCAAATATAATTGATGCGTGTAAAATACGAATTCTCAAAAGTTATACAAGTATCCCAATAATTATACCATATTTTATTCGCTTTTTTCGCTTGCGGATTTGTTTTCTTTATTTGTAATGCCGAAAACTTATGAATTTCTCGAATAATGTTACTTAATTGATTTGCGTTTTCTCTCGCATCCGTCATTAAATGATAATGATTATCAAGAATCACCCAATCTTCGATAACCCAATTATTTTTTGAAAATTCAATAAATATTGAATTTATCAATTGTTCTTTTGCCTGTTCCGTAACAAAATAACGAATACTTTTGTAAGTTGATGCAGTTATGAAATATTTTGCATTATTCCGAAATAAATGAGGCGGATTATGAAGATATGTCTTGTATATTTCCATAATTTTTCCTTTTTTAATTTGGAGTGCATTAACCGTGTTAATGCAAAGCGACGAAGTCGCTTTCTCCCTGAATACAACAACCAAGCCGCAGTTAAGCGACGAAGTCGCTTCCAGACCAGATAAGATGCAAGCATCTCAAAATTCAACACGGTTGAATTACTCCAAAAAATTACTCAAAAAGTAACGCGGTTACTTTACTCCAAATTTCTTCAAATTTAGATTCAAAGCTTTCAGTCTCTTCCTAAAAGTGTGCGGTTTTAATCCGAGTAATTTGGCGGCTTTGGCGGCATTTCCGTTTGTTTTATTTAATGCACCTTTGTAATAAGCAGGAATAATTTCTTTATCGATATTAATTCCTTCGTCGGGAATATAAAAACCGTTTTTCAAAGAATTTTCCAAATTTATAGATTTTTTGAGTTGTTCATTCTCCCGCGAAAGTTTGGTTAATTCCACTTTTATTTCATCAGCCTGTTGAATTGCCGGAAAATCATCGAGTCTAAATGTCACTTCGGAAATACCCGTTTCTTTTGAAATTTGGATGAGTTTCGCATTGATAACTTTCCCTTGAACCAGAAACATCCAACAAGCATGCATTGTCGGAGTTCCGGAAGTTAAAGAAATAGTGTAATGTGCATTTTGGTTTTCCTTTAAAATTCTTTTAACAGTCTGATACATCGCCGGATAAACAAGATTGTAGTCAATCGGATTGAGCGATTTTGCTTCCCGAAATTCCACTTTCATTTGCGGAAAATTCCGATTGCAATATTTCTCCATTTCAAAGAGAGCATTCCAATATTTATCGTTATTAAACAACAAATAAAGTTTGTCGAATTTTCTTTTTTCCAAAATGGAAAGAATTGGTCCTTTCTCTTTTTCTTTTCCAACGAATGGGTCGTGGTTTCCGATAAAAGTAAGTAAAATCTTCATTAAATCCTCTTTTTAAAATAATCCTAAAAGTTATTGTAAAAAAAGAGACTCCAAAAAATTATTGGAGTCTCTCTTATAATTCATAAATTTTTAACGAATGAAAATTATTTTCTGAATATAGGATTTGTAATTAACTTTCAGAACTCCAAAATAAATTCCTTCGCAAACAGATTTACCGGCATTATCTTTACCGTCCCATTCGAAAATGAAATCTTTGCCGACATCCGAAACCTCACCGTTGAAAAGAGTAATTATCTTTTGTCCTTTAACATTATAAATGGAAAGATCTATAAAACTTTTTTTGGAAATCTGGAAACCGATGTTCGTGTTTTCTTTAAACGGTGTGGGATAACAGAACAATTTTGTTAATCCTTCCTGGTTATTCGATTCTTCCTCTTCGGGAATTGAAAGAATAATAGGTCCGAAACTTCGTACATATCCGGAAACTTCATGTTCTTCAATCCAATAATAATAATCCTGTCCCGGCTCCAGCGGATATTCATCAATGAAAGAATATTCCGTAGTTTCGCTGGATGTTCCGGATCCCGGTATCATTTCATAATTAATTTGTAAAGAATGAGAAAAATTATCGGTTGTATTGCGATATACATTCCATCCCAAACAATTGGATTCACTTTGAGTTGTCCAACTCAGCAAAGCAGAACCGTTTGCATAAACTGCCGTGAAAGTAGAAAGAACAACAGCGGTAGGCGGTTCTTCCGGTTGATAATTTTCTCCGAATTCAGAAGTATTATCGCTGTCATCCGTAGCGGTTGAAGTTATCCAATCTCCCAAAACAAAACCAGAACCGCTTACATCTATCGAACCGGAAAAATTACCGTTGGCATCAGTGGTTAAAAATCCCAAATATGTTTTTCCTTCACCGTGATAAGGATAACTATCATTACTTACGGAAGGATTGGGATTGGTAACTCCGTCAAAACTGGAAATAAAAAATTCCACGATACAATTGGCAAACAAAACTTGATCGGGAAGGCTTCCAACATATCCGGAAATCGATAAATTGTTTCCGTCGATTATTGCATTCGTAATTACGGGAAAATCTATGTCTTCATTGGCATTGATGTCTGTCTTTGTGCTATTATTGAATGTAACTTCATCTCCGTTTTGATAATTATCATATTCCACATTACACAAATCTATTCCCAATCCGTCATTTCCGTAAAGCGAATTTTGGGAAATTGTGTTATATCTGGTATAGGTGTGTACATGATAAAAAGGATCATAATAATGTCTATTCGTTACTAAAATTCCAGGTCCGTTATTATCATAAACTATGTTTTTTGAGACAATATCTCCAGTCGGTCTTCTCATTAACGAAATGCCGTGATATTTATTACCGAAGCAAGTATTGTTTTCAATAATGTTATTTGTAATATTATCCAAATCGGAATAACCTCCGACTTCAATTCCTCCGCCGGAACCGGCTTTATTCGTTCCGGCACCGTTATCAATATTATCATAAGAAAGATTATAACGAATTATATTGTCGGCTCCATTCCCGTCTATTCCGTCTTGAGAATTGGAATTCCAGCCATTTGCAAAAACTTCGCAATATTCCACTTCAATTGTAGCTCCCACATACGGAGCAACGGGATTGGCATCATCGTTTCTCGAACCAATGACTCCCGACTCTCCATTATAACCTATGTAACATTCACTCACGGAAAGAATATTGGAAGTCATACCGGAAGTATAATGTGCACGTATACCTGCATTTTGATTTTTCAGGTTTTCAGAAGGCTCGCTTCCATCTGCCCTCACGCCCACAAAACAATGTTCTACATAATTTTTTCCGCCGTTGGCAGCTTTTGGCATGATTGCTTCTCCGGCTGCATTAAAAATAGCAATACCGTCAATTAAAACATCATTTACGGAAACCTCGATTCTTAATGGATTCGCAGTATCGTTTGCATCAATTTCAATTTCCGGTTTTTCGTATTGAGGAAGAGGAATTGCATCGACTCCCACGGTTCCACCGGTTCCAACAACACCGGGATTTGTGTCTCCCACATTTGTAGTTTGGGAAAAGCCATTAATGTTTACGGATTCCGTAATCGCCGGCAAATCCGAAGCCAGCGTGATTTTCCACCAATAATCAGCAGTTCCCGTCCAATTTCCATAACCCGCATCGGAAGTCGGGATATTAAAATCAATATCATCTTTGCCTGCATTTGAGTTTGCATCGAGAATTGCTTGCCGTAATGAACCGGCACCACTGTCATTGGTATTGGTAACGGTAAAAGTTGCTGCTTCCAACAAAAATCCTTGAAACATAAAAAATACACCTACCAACAAAATAACAACCTTTGAACTTTTCATTTTTTCCTCCCTTTTCTGTTTTTTTTCTTAGAATCATTTTCCCGCCAATTCACTTTTAATATTTATATTAAGTCAATACCTTTTTGTTTTTTATATCAAATAAAAAAAATTAGTTCATTATTTCAGATAATTTTTCCCGAAAATACTTTGTTGACGAGAAAAAGAAAATGAATTTTCTGGCGTCATAAATTTTGAGGAAAAAACATGAAATATATTATTTTTATCTTGGTTTTACTAATTTGCTTTTCGGTATCGGCAGAGATATTGATTCCGATGGATGCCACTTCTCAAACCAATCATCTAAAAGCATACGGCATTGCTTTTGAAGCTTTGAAAAAACAAATCGTCGTAAAATGGCTCTTAAATTATAGAGGCGGTTCATGGTTATTGCCGGAATCCGCCGAAATAGTAAATCTTTGTAATATCAGAGGTGTTAGCTTTGAAATTATTTCTCCGGCGGAAGTGGTTTCCATAATGGCGGAAATTCAAAATTCCAATATGGATGTTATAATTTTGGAAAAAGAACCGAAGATTGCGGTTTATGTTCCTCCCAACAAACAACCGTGGGATGACGCCGTAACTTTGGCTCTCACTTACGCTCAAATTGATTATGATACGGTCTGGGACGAAGAAGTTCTTGCAGACAAATTAAACGATTACGACTGGTTGCATCTTCATCATGAAGATTTTACCGGTCAATACGGAAAATTTTACGGAATGTATCGAAATTCCGCGTGGTATAGAGAAGAAGTGCGAATAAATGAAGAAATGGCAAAAAGACTCGGCTTTAAAAAAGTATGGCAATTAAAACATGCCGTGGCGGAAAAAATTAGAAACTATGTTAAGAACGGCGGATTTCTTTTTGCCATGTGCGCCGCAACCGATACATACGATATTGCTCTCGCTGCCAAAAATGTGGATATTTGCGAATCGGTTTACGACGGAGACGGAGTTGACCCGAATTATCAGCAAAAATTAGATTTTTCCCGTACTTTTGCCTTTGAAAATTTTACTCTTATCACCAGCCCTTTCGTTTACGAGTTCTCTTCCATCGATGCCAGCGATTACGCCAGATTACGCGGTGCGGAACAAGACTATTTTCAGCTTTTTGATTTCTCGGCAAAATACGATCCCGTTCCCACAATGCTTACCCAATGTCACACAAATGTCATTAACGGTTTTTTGGGACAAACAACTTCTTTTCATAAAAAATATGTGAAAAAAAGCGTAATTATTTTGGCGGAAACTCCCGGAACCGATGAGGTAAAATATCTGCACGGTAATTTCGGCAAAGGAACTTTTACTTTTTACGGAGGACACGATCCGGAAGATTATCAGCATAAAATCGGTGATCCGCCGACGGTTTTGGAACTTCATAAACATTCCCCCGGATATCGATTGATCTTGAATAATATTCTTTTAATGAAAACAACGAGAAAAAAGAAGAAATAAAAGAAACAGAAAATAAAGAACCCGTTGTGCAAGAAACCAATGAACAAGCGGAACAAAATGTAACCGCAGAAGAAACAAAACCATCGGAAACAGAAACGGCTACCGAAGAAAAAACCGAGGAAAGTTCTAAAGAATTCGCCGAATTATTCGAAGAATCGCTCGGTAATATCCAAAATCTGGAAGTCGGTGATAAAGTTGAAGGTGAAGTTATTAACATCACGGATTCCTACATTTTTGTTTCTTTGGGCGGGAAACGCGATGCTTATGCCGAAAAAGCCGATTATTTGGACAAATCGGGAAATCTTCCCTACGCCGTTGGCGACAAAATCGAAGGTTACATTGTTAAATACACGGATACCGAGACTTTGATTTCCAGAAGCTTGGTTTCCGTAAACAAAGAATTGCTTCACGAAGCTTATAACGAGAGAATTCCGGTAAACGGAAAAGTCGTTTCTCAGATAAAAGGCGGCTATTTACTTGATATTTCGGGAGTACGAGCTTTTTGTCCTCTTTCGCAGATTGACATAAAACTCGCTTCCGACACGAAACAGTATATCGGACAAAATTATGA
>NATF01000020.1 GCA_002085205.1 Candidatus Cloacimonas sp. 4484_275
TCGCTCAGGATGACAATTTCACACTACAAATAACTTCTAAAATCTTCAATTATACAGAACTAATTGAAATATTCTACATCTTAATTTTTCGTTGTTGATTTTTTTCATTTTCATAATCGCGGTCAATAATAATTTCCTTTTGGAAATTTATTTGACACTCCGCGTGCGATTGAAAAATGCGTATGTAAAATGATTGGGGAATTGATTGGGGAATTTAAGGTGGTCGTTCGCTTAAAAAGAAAAAAGTTAGATAAACCGGATTTCAATGAGTAAAAAATTTCTGCTGCTTATAGGCGTGATTTTGTTTGCAAAAGCGCTCTTCTCCTATAATTTTTTCTCGCCGATCATAAAAAAAGAATCTTTTCTCATCGACACTTTGAATTTGGAAATTAAGCTAAAATACGACAGAATAATCGTAAATTCGGAAAAGGTATTTCAGGATTCCGTATTATTAATCAACGAAAAAGATTATGATTTCGATTGGCAAAACGGAATTATTCGGTTCAAACGTGCTTTCGGTCACATTAAGATAGAATATATGATTTATCCCGAAAATCTTCTCACAAAATTCTATTATTATCAAATTCAGGAGTTGTCGGACAGCAGTTCGATAAAAATTCCCAAATTTCGCAGAAAAAAATATGCTTCCCAAGCCAATTTGAATATCTCCGGAAATAAAACAATCGCCGTTTCGATAGCCAGCAATGAGGATTTTAATATAGATCAATCTCTGTTCTTGCGCATAAATGGAGAATTGAGCAAAAATTTACAAATAGAAGCGCAACTTTCCGACAGTCAGTCGCCGATTACGCCGGAAGGCGATTCCAGAGAACTCAGCAGTCTCGACCAAGTTTATTTGAAATTATACGGAAAACAATATGAAATAGCCTTTGGTGATTTGGAAATGGAATTTAAAAATACGGAATTCTTCAATTACAAACCGAAATTTGAGGGATTAAAAATCGGTTGGTTCGGTAAAAATAAATTGAAGGCGGCAATTGCGATTTCCAAAGGAAAAAAAACAACGAAAGAATTTTATGGAACGGAAGCAAAACAAGGACCTTATTATCTTTCCGTAAACGCAGAAGGAGTGCAAGTTGTTCCGGGAACGGAAGAAATTTTTCTGAACGGAAATAAAATGCAACGCGGAAGCGATTACACAATAGATTATGCCGAAGGCAGCATCACTTTTTCCGATAAACATTTCATCTCCGCAAATTCTCATATTTTTGCTTTATTCCAATATTCCGATGAAAATTTTCGCCAGAATATTTATCTCTCCGCCGCCAAAATTAATCTGGGAGACAAGTTTCAAATCGGAAGCAGAATAGTCATTCAAAATGACGATAAAGACAATCCCTTGCAAGAAACCTTTTCCGAAGAAGATATACAGGTTTTGAAAATCTCCGGAGACAGCACCGTATGGGCAGATGGAATTTTTGAAGTGGAAATCGGAGAAGGACAATATATTCTGGAAGGAAACGATTTTATTTATGTGGGACCGGATTCTACCGGAAATTATAATTTGCACTATACTTATGTCGGCACAAACGGCGATTACGACAGAAACGAGCACGGAGATTTCATTTGGAATGCCGGCGGAAACGGAGCTTATGTTCTGAAAAAGAAATTGCAATCGCCCCAAAAAAAAGCAAATTACGATTTGAATTTCGATTTTTCGGGCAATTTTTATTCTTTGCGAGCCGAAGGAATTTTCACGGAATTCGACAAAAACACCTTTTCGGGGAAAGACGATGATGATAATTACGGAACGGCGGTGCATTTCGGATTGAATTTGTTTCCGGATTTCGATAAAATCGAACCGAAACTAACACTTTATTATCGACGGTTCAGCGATAATTTATCCGCCTTTTCCGAAATCGAAAAACCCGTTGATTCTTATGAAATAGGTGTCTTGCCGGATTCTCTGCAAAGCGGGGAATTATACTCCGAACTGAAAATGAACATTTTCCGATTTTATTCGCCTCAAATCCAATTCAGACGCAAGTATATAAAAGATTATGTTCTTTTGAATTATTTTTCTTTCGCTTCCGACTTTTCACCCCGAAAATATTTTCCGAAAATTTATCACAGATACCTCTTCTGGCAACAGGATTTTGACGAATTTTCACAGAATTTGATCAACAAATCAAAACTGAATCAGCACGATTTGAATGCCGTTTACAATTTGGGAAATTGTGGATTCGGCGAGAATATTCTGCTGAAAACTTCTCTTGTTTCTTATCGAGATTTTCCACAAGAAGGTAAAAAAGATTTTAAAACACAAACATTTTTCGATACCGAATTCAATCGGAAAATTACCAACAAAATTTCTTACACTTATGAAAAAAGCGATACGCTGAATCTTTCTTCCGTCTGGAAAAAAGAGCAATATTCGCATACATTTTCAATAAATTCCTATCTGAATTTTCCGGCTCATCAACTGAAATTTGATTTTTCTCATCGAGAAGTGCAAACGGACAAACGAAAAAAATATGATATCGGTAACGCTTCGATGAAAAGTTCTTTCTGGAAAAATTTCTTGGATTTCAATTCCAAATATTCCGTAAAAAACATCGAATTTTACCCCAAAATTCGTCAATTAATACCCGTAAGTTATGGAATTTACGACAGCACCGGAGTCGTGGACGAAACCGGAGAAGGCGGTTGGGATTGGGTTGTCACGGACATCGACTACGAACATCCGCAAATGTCGGTGGAAGTAAACGGAAATTTTTCTCTTTTTATTACTCCCGCTTCCATCACAAATTCGTTCTGGAAAAAATTGCAATCGGAAACGGCGTGGGTGGTTACGGAAAATTCTATTTCCGAAAACAAAACCGCTGTTTATCTATTACAACCATCAGTTTTGATGAATAAAAAAACCACCATTTACGGAAGAAACGATTTTGAACAAACTTTATGGCTCGAAATTCTGAAACGCCGTATCAATTCAAGGCTCAGATTTCATTTGCAAAAATCACTCGACAAGAGATACAATGATGAAAGCGAAGAAAAAGAAGAAAAAAGCTGGGAAGGAACACTCAGATTTCTTTCTTTCTTAAAAGCGGGATTGGAAATAGGATTCGAAAAGAGAACGGAAAAAAATTCCTATTACCTTTCCGAATCGAAATTTAATATTTTCAAGATTAATCTGAGAAAACAAATTCTCAAAGGTTTCACTTTAAATTCGCAGATAGATTTTTCTAACGAACAAACCAATAAAAACGGTGAAAAGGACGATTTTGAAATTAACAGTTTGAAACTAACGGAAAATATAACTTACTTTTTTAAAAGAAAATACAGAATATTTTCCAGATTGATTTTCAAAAAAAATATGCGGAAAGGATCCGCTTATCTAAATTATTTAAACGAGAAAAAAAACGGAAATATTTTCAAATGGAATTTGAGTGTCGTTTACAAAATCGGCAAATTTACATCGGCAAATCTGGAATATTCCGGCAACAGTTATCCCGAAACCAAAGATGTTCACAAAATAAAAGTTGAAGTAAAAGCGGAATTCTAAAAAATGGTAAAAATCAGTTCCTTAATATGCAAAAATAGTTGTTTTTTTTTTCGATATTTGAGATAATAAAAGTTATTTATCGTGTGAAATTGTCATCCTGAGTCTTTCGGCAAGCTCAGAAAAAACTTAATCGAAGGATGAACAAAGTTATTGTCATCCTAAGCGGAGTCGTTGTCATCCTAAGCGGAGTCGTTGTCATCCTGAGCGGAGTCGAAGGATACAGTAAGATAAACAATCGTATCATCATTTCCCGATACATCGGGACTCAGGATGACAGAAAAAAAATAGAATTAAATGATAAAAATTTATTTGTTTGAAATGTGAAAAAGGCTTAAAAAAAATTGGTGGAGAGACGATGAAAGAGAAAATAAAAAAATCGCTGCAAGAAGCTCGGGAAACGCTTGAGTATTTTATCGCCAAGGATCAAAATATTATTGTCATAGAAAAAATCGCTCGGCAAATTGCCGAAACATTCGAAAAAGGAAACAAAGTTCTCATTTGCGGAAACGGCGGCAGTTTGGCGGATGCAACTCATTTTGCCGAAGAATTTACCGGAAAATTCCGAGACGAACGAAAACCTTTGCCGGTTATTGCTCTGAACGATGCGGCACATATTACTTGCACGGCAAACGATTTCGGTTTTGAACATATTTTTGAACGCAGTGTAGAAGCATTTGGAAAACCGAACGATGTGCTGATTGTTCTTTCCACCAGCGGAAATTCGAAAAATATTCTGCTTGCCGTTCAAAAGGCAAAAAAAATCGGTATGAGAACAGTTGCTCTTTTGGGAAAAAACGGTGGAAAAACAGCCGGAAAATGTGAACTTGAATTGATAGTCAACGGTCAATTCTCCGACCGAATTCAGGAAATTCACATGATGACTTTGCACATCATTATTGAAATTGTGGAAAGATTGCTTTTCCCCGAAAATTATCAATAATTACGCTATCAGGGAAAAAATGAGATTGGTGATCCAAAGAGTGAATAAAGCCGCTGTAAAAGTGGATGGAAACATCGTTTCCGAAATCGGAAAAGGATTTTTGATTTTGTTCGGAGCAGGACGCGATGACGACGGAAGCGAGATCGACTGGTTGGCAAAAAAAACGGTGGACTTGCGTATTTTCAGCGATAAAAACGGCAAAATGAATCTTTCTTTAAAAGATGTTGACGGCGAAATTTTGCTCGTGTCTCAATTCACTTTGCTGGCGGATTGCCGCAGAGGAAAACGACCGGATTTTAATCGCGCCGCCAAACCCGAATCGGCGAAAAAATATTATCGAGAATTTGCCGCCGCTTTGGAAAAACACGGCATAAAACCGAAAACGGGCATTTTCGGAGCCGATATGAAAGTCTTCCTGGAAAACGACGGACCGGTTACAATAATTTTGGAAAAGGAAAAAAAGAAAAAATGAAAAATATAATTTTTGATTTGGGAAATGTTCTCGTCAATTTTGATTTTACGGAATTTTGGGAAAAAATCGGAGCAAAACCCGCTCACAAACGTTTTTTGGAAGAAGCCGAAAAACCGATATTACTCTTTGAAGCCGGGAAAATTTCCAAAGAACAATTTTTTTCCGAATTTAAAAAAATTTACGATTTCGAAATGCCGCTTCCGAAATTCGAGAAAATTTGGAGTGAAGTTTTCAGCGAAAATTTGCCGATGGTTGAACTGGCAAAGAAACTGCATTCCGACTTCGATTTGTATATTTTCTCCAACACGGATGAAATTCATTTTCCGTACATCTGGAAAAATTTTCCCTCACTTCACTTTTTCGGTGAAAATTTGATGCTTTCTTACGAAATCGGGGCGGTGAAACCGGAGAAAGAAGCCTATGAAAACGCTCTTAAAAAATTCAATCTTAAACCGGAAAATTGTGTTTTTATAGATGACAGACCGATTAATATTAAAATGGCGCAACAGTTGGGAATGAAAGGAATTGTGCATCGCTCTTTCGAAGAAACTGCGGCGGAACTTTCCAAAATACTTAAATTTGATAGACAGATTTTGAACGATTGAAAATTTTGGGTGTAATAAAAGAGCGATTTCTTATAATCGCGAACGGGGGAAGGGATGAAAATTTTTAATTTTTTTATAGGTGTTTTAATGATGATTTTCTTTGTTAGTTGCACGACAGACGGAAAAGTTCGAGACAAACAATTCGGAGAAAATTTTTGGGACGGTGAGACATTTACTCAAAAAACCGTGAATGCATCCAAGCTTGACGACGATATTATCAGAGCCAAAATTGACGGTGTTTGGCAGGAATTTCATTTGAAAAAAGTTCCCAAAGAATTTGTGGAGTGGAATGTTCAAAGACGAATCGAAACAATCGAAAAAATTACCAAAGGCGAAATGCCCGGTCTTGACGGTCCGCATAACGGAATCGTTGCCACTTACGGTTATCGTCGCAAAGATTCCGATTTTCGTTTGAACAATGCCATCAAAGGAATGGGTTTTCTTCCCAAAAGAGACAAAATAAAAGAAGTTATCAAAACTTTGAAAGAAACCAAAGAAGAAAATTTTATGAAGAAATTGGAAATTCTGAAAAATTACTATGAAAACGCGGATTCGGTTTTCGATATGACAAAACAAGTCTCTTTGGAATTATACACAACTCCCAAACGAGGAACGCAAACCTTTCTCAATCAAATGACAAATCCGGCTTCCGTAATCGTTTTTATGGATATTCCCACCTTCAAATTGAAAACGATTGCTTACCTGTTGCATCCGAAAAATCCAAATTTGAATGATTATGAAAAGGATGTGGTTGAATATGTTAATCTCATTCACAGTTATTTTCACGGAGAATTCAGCACGGAATTCATCGCGGTAATTTATAATGTTGTGGAAGTTTATAACAGCTCTCCGGGAGTGAAAGAAGGAATGGGAACTCGAATCGTTCCGTAAAATTATTTCTAACTTCGATATTTTTTAGGTAACCCGACCGTGGAAATCTGCGAGTCGGGTTTTTTATATGGCGAAAACAGCCGCTCCCAAAGCTCCGGTGATAAAAGAATTTTCGGGAACCAAAACTTCTGTTTGCAAAACACTTTCGATGGCAAATCGCATTCCGATATTTTTGGCGACTCCGCCCGTGAAAACAACCGGTTTTTGCCAATGAAGTCGGGAAACCATGTTTTTGGTTCTTTTGGCAATGGAAAAATGTATTGATTTAATAATATCCTCAACCTTTTCTCCCTGCGAAATGAGACCGATAATTTCCGATTCCGCAAACACGACACAAGTGCTATTGATTACAATGTTTTTCTCCGACCTGGAAGAAATTTCTCCCAAATCATCCACAGTCAGTTCCAAAATATTTGCCGCCACTTCCAGAAACCTACCTGTTCCCGCGGCGCAACGATCATTCATGACAAAATCGAGCACTTTGCCGTTTTCTCCCAAAACTATTACTTTGGAATCTTGTCCGCCGATATCTATTACCGTGCGCGCTTCGGGAAAAAGAAAACTTACGCCTTTGGCGTGACAGGAAATTTCCGAAATTTTCTTATCGGCAAAAGGAACAATGTTTCTGCCGTAACCTGTGGAAAAAATTCGTGAAATTTTTGTTCTTAGACTTCAAATATTTTCAAAATAGAATATGAATGAAATAATCATCGTTAAAATATTGATTTGCAAGTTGTTGCAAAATTTTGCGATTCACTTTTTTCAGTCTTTCTTCACGCTTCAAATAATATTCGTAACCAAAGCCGAGAGCGTCGAGAGAAGAAATCGTTTGAGCCTGAGCAAGCATACTTTCTTCTTCAAACAAACGCTGACCGCGGATAAAATTTTTGGTTTTTTGCAATTCATAGTCGGAAATACCGTTCTTTTTTACTTCAGAAAGAACCGATTTTATCAAATCGATTGCTTCATCTTCGTTAGCTTTATCCACAATGGCGGTGGCAACATAAAAACCAAGTTGTCTGATTGATTTAAAACTAAACCCGACCGAATAAGCAAGTCCTTTTTCCTCTCTCAATTTTTGAAAAAGAATCGAATTTGTGTCTCCTCCGATAATCTGCGCAAGAACATGAAAAGCCGTGTTTTTTTCGGTTTCCAAAGCGTTGCAAGCAAAGTTTCCCAAATTGATTATCGCTTGATTCGAACCTATTTTTTTTCTGCGAAAACGATTTTCGGTAGGCGATAAAATAGGATTTTGGGGTGTCTTTGTCTTATTAACTTTTTTTCCCGCAAATAAATTTTTTATAAAATCGGAAGTCCTTTCAAAATCAAAATTGCCCACAATCGTCAAAGTAAAAGGTTGAAAAAGATATTTTTCCCGATACCAATTTTTGATTTTCGATAAAGTTACTTTCCGAATATCGCTTTTTTTTCCTTCTTTGGAGACCAGATTGCTGTTTTTCCCGAAAATCATATTTTTCCAAAGATAACGCGCCCAATATTCCGGATAATCCTTCATTCTGTCCAGATTGCTGATGTAGGTTGATTTGAGATTTTGCAAATATTCATTGGGAAAAATCGGCGTCAAATAGACATCGGCAAACAATTCCAAAGTTGTATAAAGATTTTCCCGAAAACATTTCATGCTTACGGCTGTGGTTTCCGTGTCGTGATGAATGCCGAAATTTATTCCGTTCAAATGACAAAAATCCAGAAATTGTCGGTAATCCCTTTTCTCGTTTCCATACAAAAGCAGTCCGGAAGAAAACAAATTTATTCCTCTGTTTTCGATGGTTTCATTTAGTTGAGAAATCTCAAAATCCGCGGAAATTCCGATGGTGGGTTTTCCGGTTACCTTTTTGAAAATTAATTTTATCCCGTTCGGAAGTAACTCTTCGCGAAAGTTTTCTTTTTTGGGAGTAGTATGCTTCGATTGCAATAATCTGTTTATCTTCTGTAAAATTTTATCGGAATTCAACGGTTTTGTTCCCATTTTATAAACCGCCAATTTTTCGAGAGAAAAGTATTTACGAATAACATTCATAACATCCGAAACACTAATTTTTCGGAGTTTTTGCGGATATTCGAGGAAATTCGCGTAATGCGTAAGAATCTCTTCGTTTCCCAAGCTGGAAGCCAAAGATTCCACATACTCGAAAGAATATTTGTAGGAAAAAAGAAATTCTTTTTTCTTCTCTTCGATTTGTGTTTCCGTTAAACCGAATTTGTGAAATGTGTTTAGTTCTTGAAGCGTAATTTCTATTATTTTGTCGATGGAAGCGCCTTTTTTCGGCATTATCAAAATGAGAGCGGCGCCATTGTTTTTTCCGCTGAAAGAATGAACCTTCAAATGGTCGATCAATTGTTCCCGATTAAAAAGCCGCTGATAAAGAATGGAATTTTTGCCGATTGCAAATGCTTTGAAAGCCAAATATAACGCGTTGGAATCAGGATGCGATTCGGCAACATCGGGAAAAACAAAAGCGATTAATTCATTGGAAATTTTTTTGGAAACGGAAACGATTTTCGGTTGAACGGGAAAATCGTCATTTTCAGGTTTGATTTTCTTTATTTTTGATCGTTTCCAACTTCCAAAATAAAGATTTACGGAATCAAAAATCCGATTTTCTTGAAAATCACCCGCAACCACCAAAAAGGAATTTTCGGGAATGTAATATTTATGATAAAAATTCATTAACTTTTCTTTGGTGGCAGATTGCAGCGATGGCAAATTACCGATTATCGGATTTTTGTAACGATTTTTTGTGAAATAATCCTGCGCTATTTTTTCCACAAAAAATTCTTCCGGATTATTATTAATCTGCTTCAATTCCTCGATTACCACCGATTTTTCCGACTGAAATTCGGTTTCGTTGAAATTTGCATTTTGCCCTATTTCCGCCAGAATTTCCAAACCTTCCGCATAATATTTTGCCGGCAAAGTAAGATAAAAACAGGTAGAATCGTATTCGGTGTAAGCATTTATCTGACCACCCAAAAAAGTGATTTTTTCCATAATTTGATTTGCCGGAAATTTTCGAGTGGATTTGAAAACCAAATGTTCGGTAAAATGAGAAAAACCGGCTTCTTCCCTCTTTTCCCAAGCAGAACCTACTCTAATATATAATTGCAAAGAAATCAAAGGATTGGAATTATCTTTTGCATAGATTACTTTAAACTTATTTTCTAAT
>NATF01000111.1 GCA_002085205.1 Candidatus Cloacimonas sp. 4484_275
TTAACATTGATTTGTTGCAAATTCGTGTTGCTCACGATCATGGTTTCCAATTCTTTCATTCTTCTGATGAGAGCAACACTGCTATCGATGTGTTTTATGGCTTCATCCAAAATTTCGGGATTATGAGATTCCTGAAAGATTCTGATAGCGCTTCTGATAATGGAAAAATCGTTAATAAGGTCGTGCCTGAGAATTTTGTTTATCAAATTCAGATGTTCTCGGTGCGAGCTTAATTCCTGCAAAAGTTTTTGTTGTTTGTCCACATTTTGTTTTAGTGTTTCGTTCAAATTTAGAAGTTCCACATTTTTCAAACGGAAAATTTCCGCTTCTTTTTTCTTTTTTTCCGTTTCAAATTTGGTTTCCAATTCGATAATTTTATTTCGGGTTTTTTCCGACAGCAATTCCTCTTTCAGATGAGTAAATTTTTTGTAATATCGGAAAGCTTTTTCAAATTCTTTTTTTTCGGAAAAAAGGGTTGCCATATTGCTGTAAATATCTTTCAAAAGATATTTGTCGTCCAATTCTTTAGCGTGAGTTAATCCCTGATTAAGATATTTTTCCGCGTTTACCAAATCTTTTTTGGAAAGGAAAAGCGAACCGATATTACTGAGGGCGATAATTTCTCCGCGTAAGTTATGAGATTTTTTTTCAATTTCAAGAGACTTAAAATAAAAGTCCAACGCTTTATCGATATTTCCGAGTTTGCTGTACACGCTTCCCAGATTCACATAAGAAAATACATATTCGCTTTCCGCGCCTATTTCTTTTTTGATTGCCAGAGCCTTTTCATAGAATTCGAGAGCGGTTTTATAATCGTTTTTATCAAAATAAATCGTGCCGATGTTATTAAGTGTGTAACTAATTTCCAATTTATCATTGATTTTTTCTTTGATTTCCAGGGCTTGATAATGATATTTAAGAGCTTTATCGTAATTGTGAAGTTTTCTGTAAACTATTCCCAAATTGTTTAGTATTTTTGAATAAAGATGGTCCTTTCGCGGAATTTCTTCGCAATATGAAAGCGCTTGCAAATATAAATCGATTGCTTTATCGTAATTATTTAAACAATCATAAGTTATGGCGGTGTTGTTGCGATATCCGCTTTCTTTCCGATTTGCTCTAAAATGGAGAAAGATTGAAGATAATATTTTAGGGCTTCTTCGTAATTTTTTTCGTAATGATTGGCAAGAGCCAAGAGATAAAACGCGAGTTCTTTTTCGGAGAGTAACTTTGAGTTTTTCGATAATAATTCCAGCGCCTGTTTGCTGTAGTTTTTGCTTTCTACGGGAGATTCCGAAACGAGTTTGTCTGCAAGTTTCAAGAGTTCCGAGATTTGTTCTTTTTCATTTACCGTCGGTTCTTTCGGAGATTCGTATTTTTTTTTCATAATAATTAATCCGAAAATGCCGAAGTGTAAACTTCCACGGTAGCATGACCGATTTCACTTTTGTCTTTTAACGGCATGTTAAATTTTTGCAGTATTTTCACATAATGTTTTTTGCTTCGAGCGGGAATTTCATTTTGAGTGATTTTGCTTGCCAATTCTTCGCCGGATTTTGTGAATACGCGAATAATAAAAGATTTCTTCAATGGTATCGATGCCAAATTTTGTACATAATAAGAAACTTCTATGCTCACGCGCGTGATTTCCGTAATTTTCACATCGCTGATAATAATCGGTTTTGCCTGATTTTTTTTCCAACAATTGCGCATCAAGATTCCCATGATGATAGCGAGCATCAATAACAATTTGATTGTAACCGGAACCGGTCTTTTTACATTCCAATCAAGTCGTTCGAACTTCGGCATTTTTTAAGTCCTCAACAAAGATTTCCCAGTCATTTCTTCCGGTTGCGGAATATTCATAATCTGCAAAATCGTGGGAGCAACATCGCAAAGAGCACCGTCTTTCACGGAAAAATTGTTATTGTTTCTCAAAGAAATAACTATCGGAACGGGATTCGTGCTGTGTGCCGTGAAAATGTTTCCGTTCTCATCAAGCATTTTTTCCGCATTTCCGTGGTCGGCAATCATCACAATATTGTAATCGTTTTCCGTCGCAGCGGGAACTATTTCGCCGATACATTTGTCGATTGTTTCCACTGCTTTCACGGCTGCCTCAAAAACTCCCGTGTGACCGACCATATCGCAATTGGCAAAATTCGTCACAATCAAATGATATTTTTGCGAATTTAAGGATTCCACAAGTTTGTCTTTTACTTCAAATGCGCTCATTTCCGGTTTTAAGTCGTAAGTGGCAACTTTGGGAGACGGAACGAGAATTCTATCTTCGTACGGAAACGGTTTTTCCACTCCGCCGTTAAAGAAAAAGGTTACATGAGCATATTTTTCCGTTTCCGCAAGTCTTAATTGTCTCAAACGATGATTTGAAATAACTTCTCCGAGAATATTTTTGAGCGGTTCGGGTCGGAATGCAACTTCGACGAGAGGATTGAATTCAATGTCGTATTCGCTGAAACTGACATATTTGAGATTTGTGAATTTTTTTGTTTCAAATTTATCGAAATCGGGATAAATGAATGTGCGAGTGATTTCTCGGGCGCGGTCGGCTCGAAAGTTAAAAAAAATGATACTGTCGTTGTCTTCCACTTTGGCAACCGGTCGTCCGTTTTCCAAAATCACTTTGGGAACAATAAATTCATCCGTTATGTTCTGATCGTAACTTTTTTGAATTGCCGTTACGGGATCGTCGAAAAATTCGCCTTCTCCCCAAACAATCGCTTTATAAGCTTTTTCAATTCTTTCCCAACGATTATCTCTGTCCATCGCGTAATATCTGCCGGAAATTGTGGCTATTTTACCGATTCCGATTTCTTTTGCTTTTTCCTTCCGTCCATAAAGGCATGATAAAAAACCTGTTTCAAACCTTGTTGTTTGCACAATTTCAAAAGCGCCCAAAGATGAATGTTATTGCTGTGAACATTGCCGTCCGAAAGCAATCCGAAAAGATGGAGTTTGCTTCCGTTTTTTTTCACATGTTCTATCGCATGTAACAATGCTTCGTTTTGGGAAAATTCGCCTGTCTCAATTTTTTTATCAATCAAAGTATTAAGCTGATAAACCACTCTGCCGGCACCGATATTCAAATGTCCGACTTCCGAATTTCCCATAATTCCTTCGGGAAGACCGACATTGAGTCCGGAAGTCAAAAGCGTGGCGTGCGGATTTTCCGCCTGAAATTTATCTAAATTGGGTTTATGAGCAGCCGCAATCGCGTTTCCGTATTTATTTTCATTTATGCCGTATCCATCCAAAATGAGAAGAAGAACTTTTTTATACATCGAATCTCCTTGAAAAAACCAAACAATTTTTTTTTAAAGTGGTGTCAAGTAAGAAGATATTCTTATCTTGCTCTTAAAATCGTTCTTGACATCAAAAAAAGCGATTTGAATTTTACTTTTTTCATTGGAAGTTAAATTCTACACAAACGAGTGTAGTTTGGAAAAAGATAAAAGATTAATGAGGTTATATGCTGAAAATCGGAATTATCGGAGTAGGACGGTTCGGAAAAAATCACGCAAGAATTTTGGCAAAAAACGAAAATTGCGAATTGATAGGAATTTATGACAAAAATACGAAAAAAGCCGCCCGAATTGCCGCTGAACTGAATACCTTTGCCTTTGCCAAAGCGGAAGAACTTCTGAACAGAATTGAAGCCGTCGTAATTGTCGTTACCACTACTTTTCATTACGAAATCGCCAAATCGGCTCTAATAAAGGGCGTTCATGTTTTCATTGAAAAACCGATAACTTCCGAATTGTGGCAAGCGGAAGAATTGATTCGGTTGGCAAAAGAAAAAAATCTGAAGATACAAGTCGGTCACATTGAAAGATTTAATCCGATTATTATGCAGATAGTTGATAAAATCGATAATCCTGTTTTTGTGGAATGTCACCGAATTGCTCCATTTACGGCACGCGCCACAGATGTTCCCGTGATTTTGGATATGATGATTCACGACATCGATTTAATCCTTTCCTTTGTAAAAAGCGAAATAAAAGATATTCAGGCAATCGGTTCGGGAGTGATGACAAAAAATATCGATATTGCGAATGCAAGACTTGAGTTTGTAAACGGAACCGTGGCAAATATCACTTCCAGCAGAATTTCTATGAAAAGTTCCAGACAAATAAGAATATTCCAAAAAGACTCTTATTTTTCGGTTGATTTTCAATTAAAAAAAGCGACTTATATCAAGAAATCGAAGCATCTTTATAAGGTTTTGCCGAAGATACTTTTGGGAAAATACGAAAATATTAAAACGGAAGATGTGGTGGATATTCAGCAATTTAACGCCGAACATCAAGAGAAAGACGCGCTTACTCTGGAATTGGAATCGTTTATCAATGCGGTAAAATTCGATGTTACCCCGATTGTGGATGGAAAAGCCGGAACTGACGCGCTGAAAATCGCATTGGAAATAATGGAAAAAATTGAAAAAAAGGAAAATTAAAAAAATATTGGTAAAATTGATGAATTCGTAAAAAGACAAAAGTTGTCATTCTGAGCGTAGTCGAACTCAAGATGACATTTTCAAGTTTGAAACGACTTTTTACGAAACCGTCAAAATTGAATGAAGGAGAAAAATAAATATGAAAACGGTGGAAATAAAAGAAATTGAAAAATATCTCGGCGAAGAAGTAAAATTACGCGGTTGGATAAGAAATTATCGGAAAGGAAGCAGTAAATTACGATTCATCGAATTTAGAGACGGAACCGGTGAAATTCAAGCCGTTGCGTTTAAACCGGAAATGGGAGAAGAAAATTTTGAGGAAACGAAAAAGATTACCATAGAATCTTCCGCCGAATTAATCGGTGTTCCCAACAAACATCCGAAGCGGGAAAATGAATTTGAATTTCAATTGAAAAAACTTAATATTATCAATCTCGCTGCCGAATATCCGATTTCCAAAAAAGAACACGGACCGGATTTCTTGCTTTCCAACAGACATTTGTGGATTCGTTCCCGCAAACAAAACGCAATTCTTAAAATTCGTCATACCGTTTACTTTGCAATTTCCGATTATTTGAACAAAAATGGTTTTTATCGGTTTGATTCTCCGATTTTAACGCCGAATGCCTGCGAAGGAACGACAACCCTTTTTCAAGTTCCTTACTTTGATGAAGGTTTTGCTTATCTTTCTCAATCGGGACAGCTGTATTTGGAAACCGGAATTATGAGTTTGGGGAAAGTTTACGATTTCGGACCGGTTTTTAGAGCGGAAAAATCGAAAACCAGAAAGCATCTTACCGAATTTTGGATGATGGATGCGGAAGCCGCTTTCGTAGAACACGAAGAAAATATGAAGATTCAGGAAGAACTTAT
>NATF01000112.1 GCA_002085205.1 Candidatus Cloacimonas sp. 4484_275
TCTGGGAAATCAATATTATAATGCAAGCCGCGGCTTTCTTTTCTCATCAAAGCGGAACGGATAATAAGTTCGGCTACCAAAGCCATATTTCTCGTTTCTATAACTTCTCTGCGCACCGGATTTTCCTGATAAAACGTGTTTATTTCATTGTAAATGTCACGAATTCTGGAAAGAGCATAATTCAACAATCGGGTAGAACGGGTTATGGAAACATATCCTTGCATAATTTTTTGGATTATTTCCCGATTATGAGAAATAATCACCCATTCGTTTTCGTTAAAAGTTCCCACTTCTCTCCATTCCGGAATTTCGGGAAAATTCACCTCTTCCCTATTGCTGGGATGATTTCCGGCGCGATAGGCAATAACCAAACTTTCCAAAAGCGAATTTGAAGCCAAACGATTGGCTCCGTGCAAACCGGTACAAGCGACTTCCCCCGCGGCAAAAAGATTTTTGATGTCGGTTAAGCCGTCAACTGTAGCCAAAACTCCTCCGCAAAAATAGTGAGCGGCGGGAACAACCGGAATCGGTTCTTTGGTGAAATCAATTCCTCTCTTTCTGCATTTTTTATCAATATACGGAAAATGAGATTTTAACTTTTCCGCGTCTATTCCGGTAGCATCGAGATATAAAAATTTGTCTCCGCTTTTTTTCAATTCAAAATCGATTGCTCTGGAAACAACATCTCTGGGAGCAAGACTTCCCTTCGGATGATACTTTTCCATAAAAGTCCGACCGTTTTGCAATTTCAGAATGGCACCTTCTCCCCGCAAGGCTTCCGTAACCAAAAACGGTTTTCCGAGCGGATCATAAAAGGCGGTGGGATGGAATTGGATAAATTCCATATTGGCAACTCTTGCTCCGGCTAATCTTGCCATCGCATAACCGTCGCCCGTGGCAACAGCGGGATTGGTGTTGTAAGCATAAACTTGGCCGGCGCCGCCGGTTGCCAACATCGTCTTTTTCGCTCGAAAAATTTCTATTTGAGAATTATTCTCATCCAAAACATAAGCGCCCCAACAGGTAATAACCGGAATAAAACTCTCCGCTTCGGAAATATGATGTTGGGTGATTAAATCAATGGCGATATGATTTTCAAAGATATGAATATTTTCATTTTTTCGGCAGGCGGAAATCAAAGCTTCCATAATTTCGTGTCCCGTCGAATCCGCTGCATAAGCAATTCTTTTTTGAGAATGACCTCCTTCTCTCGTAAGTGAAAGATTTTCTATTCGCCTATCCAATTCCCTGTTTTCCAAAGTAAATTTCGTTCCCAACTTAATGAGATAATCGATACAAGCCGGTCCTTCTTTCACAATTGTTTCGATAACCGGTTTTTTTCCTATTTCGGCGCCGGCAATAAAAGTGTCCTCAATATGTTTTTCGAAGGAATCGTGTTGGCTGAGAACCGCCGCAATTCCACCCTGCGCATATTCGGTGTTACATTCGTTGATTTTTCCTTTTGTGACAACCGCAACCTTTCCAAATTTGGAAGTTTGAAGGGCATAAACCAGACCTGCAATTCCACTGCCGATAACCAAAAAATCATATTTTTTCATTTTTTTTCCTTTGCGAATTCGTCTTTTCCCAAGCCATCAAAAGCGCATTTTCAATTGGAGAATGATAATAATTTTTTCTTACTCCGATAACTTTAAAACCTAATTTTTCATATAATTTTCGGGCTGCGAAGTTACTTTCTCGCACTTCCAGAAAAAAAATTCGACATTTTTTTTCCTCACGAATGAATTTAACCAATCTTTCCCCGAAACCATGTCTTTGAAATTCGGGAGAAACCGCGACATTCGTTATTTCAAATTCGCCGGCAATTTCCCAGCCGCAAATATATCCAATGATTTCTTTACCCGAAACTTCCCCTAAAACATAAGCATCATGATTTTTTATTTCATCGATAAACATTTTTTCCGTCCAAGGATTGGTCATTTTTCTTATTTCCGTTTTCATCAATAATACAACTTCTGTCCGGGATAAATCATCACAATTCCATTTTTGACTTTCAGGTTATTTTTGGCTATTAAATGTCTTGAACTGACTCCCAACCGTTTCGCAATCTTTCCCACGGAATCGCCTTTTTTAACAATATAATATCCTGAACGCGCAACAGCCGAACCGTATAAACGCAATTTTTGTCCGGGACGAATAATATTGGAAGAAAGACCGTTCAAAGATTTGAGTTTGGAAACGGTCGTTTTGTATTTTCGGGCAATATCATAAAGTGTATCGCCTTTTTTTACAATGTGATAGGTAAAATATCCGGCGTTTTTTTTCAAAAATTGTTTTTCTATTTTCGCCACCGCCACTTCATTTTTTCGGCTTTCGGCGGGAAGCAAAACGGAATATTCGCCCGGCGGCAAAACAACATCATTAACCGCCGAATATTTTTTCCGAGTTCGTTTATAAATTTTTATCCAAGGATTAAGCTCCCAAATTTTTCCGATGGAAGTTCCTTGAGCCTTTGCCCAATCATCTATTTTATAATGTCCTTTCAGCACTATTTTTTCGATTCTGGTTTGTGTGAAAATAGATTCTTCCCGCGGAAATTTCTTTCCGAAAATAGCTTCTTCATTCTCAAAAATCAATTTCACGGCAACTGCGCGCCAAATGTAATTGTGGGTTTCATCGGCTTTAAGAATCAAATCGAAAAAATCGGTTCCGCCCTGTTGTTTTACAACCTTATAAATATTTCCGACTCCAGCATTGTAGGCGCTCATTGCCAACAACCAATCTTCGATTCCGCGTTTCTTCAAATAAGAATAATTGTTTTTCAAAAATTTTGCCGCCGCTTCCGTCGATTTGATGACATTTCTTCTCTCATCCACGAATGAATTCACTTTTAATCCGTAACCTTTTGCCGTCTTTTTCATAAATTGCCAGATTCCCGCCGCTCCTACTCGCGAAGTCGCCATCGGATTCAAACGACTCTCCACGACTGCCAAATATTTCACATCCTGCGGAATTTCGTAACGGGAAAATATCGAATCGAAAAAAGCAAAATATTTTCCGCTGCGCGGAATGTATCTGTAAGCGGTTTTCAATTCCTGCTCGTATATTTCCTTAAATTTTTCGCGAATTCTTTCGTTTTTCAGATTAAAAACTCTGCCGGCAAAAATAACGGAATCGGGTATCTGAAAATTCTGATTTATGGCAATTCGGTTGTTGGAAATTTCCAAAGCGTTGGCGAGAGAATCAATGGTAAATTCCTGTTCTTCAATAATAGACAGAAGGGAATCAATCGTGTCGTTTTTCAGATTTATTATCATTTCCAAAGAATCCGTTTTAGTGCAAATCGTATCATTCTCCACGAGCGAAAATTCTTCTTCCGCCGGATCTGAAATCGTGTCCCGGTCTGTCGAGCACATATTGAATCAGACTTTTCGGTTTTCCCAATTTTTCCAAAATATATTCCACCAATTGCAAATTTTCCCATTCGTCATCGGAACCGACATTATAGATTTCGCCGGTTTTTCCGGAATGCAAGACAAGGTCGATGGCGCGACAATGATCTTGAACATGAAGCCAACTGCGGATATATTTGATGCGCAACCCGAATCAATAAATCAGCCGCCGCTTTGCTTGCCGCATAAGGATTGTTGGGAGAAATGGGAGCATCTTCTTTCCACGAACCTTGTTTTCCCAAAGAGCCGTAAACTTCGTCGGTGGAAATCAAAATGAATTTGGTAACATTATGTTCCCGTGCAAAATTCAGGATAATCTGCGTTCCCAGAACATTTGTTTGCAAAAAAATCTCGGGATTGATGATACTTTTATCCACATGAGATTCGGCGGCAAAATGTATCACGAAATCGGGATCGAATTCTTCAAAGACATTTTTCACATCTTTTTTATCGGCAACATCGCCTTTCACAAAAACATAATTCCGATTTTCCTCAACCGAAGACAAATTGTTCAGATTTCCGGCATAGGTTAACTTATCGAAATTTATCACTTTATAATCGGGATACTTATCCAAAATAAATTTAATGAAATTGGAGCCGATAAATCCTGCTCCGCCGGTAACCAAAATTATTTTGTTGGAATTTTTTTTCTTGTCTTCGTAAAAATCGAATGTATCGGGTTTTTCGTTCATAATCTATATTTCCTAAAATAAATTTATGATCAAATAAAATATCGGAGCGGCAAGCGTGATGCTGTCGAATCTGTCCACAATTCCTCCGTGACCGGGCAAAAGATTGGAACTGTCTTTAACTCCGACATCGCGTTTTATCAGCGATTCCACCAAATCGCCGAATTGACCGAAGATTCCCGCGGAAATTGCCAAAGCGAATATTTCCAATCCGGAAAATCCGAAAATTTTTCCGGCAACAAACGCACCGAGAATTCCAAAAACGATTCCCGCCAAAAAACCTTCCAAAGATTTATTCGGACTCGCCTTGAAAATTCCGCGATGTTTGCCTATCGACATACCGACGAAATAAGCGAAAGTATCGACGATCCAAATCAATACGAGAAGCGACAAAATCAAATATTTTCCGTTCGACAAAGTCCTGAGGCGATATACAAAAGAGAGAAGAATTGGAGAATAAAAAACAACGAAAATATTATGAGAAATTCGTTCCGATGCTCCTTCCAATTTTTGGGAAAAGAGATCGATTCCGGAAATAAATATGAAAAAGACGACAACCGAGAGAAACATTTCGTTTGCCGAAAATTGCGAAAATACCAAAAAAATAATAACGGAAAAAGGGATTGTAATCAGCGAAATCGTTACATTTTTTTTCAGGAACATTTCCCGCAATTCAAACACTTGCAAAAGCACAACGAGTCCCAGAAAGGAAAGAAGAGCAATTCCGCCCAGATAAAAAATTCCCAAAATCAGCGGAATGAAAATAATTGCCGGAATAACTCTTTTCAGAAGTTCCATTTTTTATCTTGCTCCGAATCTTCTTTCCCGTTTTTGATAATCGATAATCGCTTTTAAAAATTCTTCTCTGCGAAAATCTGGCCAAAGCGTTTCCGTGATCCATAATTCCGAATAAACGCTCTGCCAAACAAGAAAGTTGGAAAGACGCATTTCCCCGCTCGTGCGAATTATCAAATCGGGATCCGGCATTCCTTTTGTGTAAAGATATTGATTTATCAAATTTTCATCTCATCAACTTCCGACGAATCTATTTTTCCGGCTTTCATATCGGAAATAATCTCATTCACCGCATCGATGATTTCTTGTCTGCCGCCGTAATTCATGGCGACATTCAAATGTAAACCGGTATTATTCCAAGATTTTTTGCAGGTTTCTATCACCTTCTTATTATAATCCCGAGAAAGATTTTTTTTGCTGCCGATAAATCTGATAACCACATTGTTTTTGGTCAATTCGTTTATTAAATATTCCAAGCCGATTTCCACGCTGATTTCCACAATATCACGAACCGATTTTACGCCTTCGCGATGACCGTTTATTCTTTTTGTGTTATGCCTGCGCGCCCAACGACCGTTTCCGTCCATGATTATGGCAATGTGTTTCGGCATTTTTTCTTTATCGAGTTGTTCGACTAATTTTCTGTAACCCATCCAAACCTCAATTTATTGAAAAATTACTTTTCCATTGCTTTATGCTTCAGATAAGCATTGATAAAACCGTTTATATCGCCGTCCATTACGGCGCTGATATTTCCCGTTTCATAATTCGTTCTGTGATCTTTTACCATTTGATAGGGATGAAAAACATAAGAACGAATCTGATTTCCCCACGCAATTTCCGTTTTGCTTTCTTCAATTTCCTCTTTTTCTTTTTTGCGTTGTTCTTCGTAATATTGATAAAGTTTGGAACGAAGGATCCTCATGGCGGTTTCGCGATTTTGGATTTGAGAACGCTCGTTTTGGCATTGAACCACGATATTCGTGGGAAGATGAGTGATGCCGCACCAAACGGTGAACTCCGATTTCACTTTTCAGATAACCGTAGGCAAATTCGCCCATAACTTCCATCGTAACGCTTTTTAATCCCGCTTCGTCGCCGGGAAGATAATCGACTATTTCCGTTTTGAATTTCATTTTTTCCGCCCACCGGGAATACATTCTCAAAAGCATTTCCGCCCAATCCTGCGATTCCGTTCCGCCAGCTCCGGGATGAATCGTTAAAATCGCATTATTTCTATCTGTTTTTCCGTTTAAAAGAAATTGTATTTCCGCTTCTTCCACTTGAGGTATATATTCCTGCAATTTTTCCTTAGCTTCATGAAACAATTCGTCGCTGAATTCTTCTTCCAACAAAACTTTATATGTTTCCAAATCGTCCAAAATTCTTTTGAGTTTCTCGTCTTTTTCCAATTGTTGTTTTAAGGAATTTATCTCTCGCGTTACAGTTTGCGCTTTTTGAGTATCACTCCAGAAATCAGGCGCGTTCATCTGTTTTTCCAATTCGGAAATTTTTGCCTTGATTTCTTTTGTGTCAAAGATACCTCCTGATATCTTTGATTTTCAGCATTGTTTTATAAACTTCTTTTATGAAATCGATATATTCCATTCTCTCTCCTGATTATTGACATTCATCAAATTCTTATATGGAAATTACAAATATTTTCCGGGAAGCAGATAACTTTTTACTTCTTCATTGAAATATCGGTCCGTCATAGTGGCGATGAAATCGCGGACTTTTTCCGCATTATTAAAACCATTTAAGTATTTTTCGCTTTTATGATTGAGAAAATGAAGATAGATTTTTGAAGAACGGTTTTCTTTTTCCAAATCTTCCAAATAAAGATCGAACAAAATCTCCATACTGCGAAAAATGATTTTCTTTATTTTTTTCACATCTTTATTCGTGTAAATGCGCTCGTAATTGAAATCTTTGAGCTTTTTCAGATAATGGGAAGTTTCTTCGTCGAAAGCAATATAATCTTTTTCAAAACTGTTGACAATCACGCTTTTTACGAGAGTGTCGATTATTTTGCTGTTCCTGTTTCCCAAAAAATCCGTGCAATCTTTGGGAAGCTCTTCCCTTTTCAGAATTTTGAAGCGAATCGCATCTTCGATATCTTGACCGATGTAGGCAATCGTGTCGGAAATCCGCACTACACAACCTTCCATCGTTGCCGGCATCCAACTTACCTTTTCGCCTTGTTTTCGACGCGTGATGAAATCGCCAATATCTTTCTCGCTCTTTTCCCAATTCGGTTTCAACAGGGTGTTGTGAACTTCTCCATCGTGAGAAATAATTCCGTCCCGAACCTGAAAAGTGAGGTTGAGCCCTTTTCCTTTGGAAGAGATAAAATCAACGATTTGCAAACTTTCGATATTATGATGAAATTCCCCGATTCCGTGTTTTATGCAACATTTCTTTTGCCGATTGTCCGTGAAATCTGGGAAACATAAGTCGTGTGCAAACTGCGGTTGGTCATCTCTTCGTCGAAAAGATTGGTGAAGGAAAAAACCTGCGTTTTCCCCTGATAACGACGATAAGCTCCGCTGTAAAGAATTCTGTCGCGATCAATGGCAAATTCGGATCGCAAATTATCCGTTTTCTCCGGCTGCAAACGATACGCCGAACTGTCGTGACAAGCATATTCGCTTAATAGTTTATCGTTCACATTTCTTATTTTTTTATAGATAATTTCCAATTTTTCCGTGTTCATTTTTCCAAAAAAGGTTCAAATCCTTCTTTTCTTTTTTTCGCCTCGAAATGAGTAACGATATGACCTTCCGGCGGAATCGTGGTGAAACCGTCTTCATAAAATATCTTAAAGTCGTCTCTTTGACGAAAAATATTCAAAATCCACAAAGCGTATTCTTCGTGATCGGTATTTATTTCCAGAATTCCTTTTATTTTCAATATTTTATAAAGAGCATCGATAAAATCATTTTGAATCAATCTGTTTTTGTGATGTTTGCGTTTCGGCCAGGGATCCGGGTGAATGATGTAAATATGCTCGATTGATTCGGTTGGAATAACCTTTGTGATATTCTCATCGACAAACAAACGCATCAACCTTACATTTTTATGTTTTTCCAAATCCAACTTTTTCAAAGTGTCCTCTATTCTCTTATCTTTTAGCTCTATTCCCAGAAAATTCTTATTCCATAAGAGCAAAGATTTGAGAGAAATGAATTCTCCCCTGCCACTGCCGATTTCCAAATGAATCGGATTATCATTTCCGAATATTTCTCTAAAATCAAGCTGTTTTTCTTTGTCGATTTTAATCTCAAAGAAATTTCGCTTCTCATTCATTTTTTATTTTCCCAAAAATTTCTTCCAGAAAAAACAAAATTTGTTTAATCATATTTTATGTCAAATTTTAAGCAAAAACAGAATTGATGAGAAAAAATTACCGGCTTTTAATAAACCGAAACGAAAAATTTTCGTTTGACAGAAAATATTTTTTTGCGGTGTTTATTTTTAGGATTATTTTTTTAATAAACAGAGTAGAAAAGCGGAGAAGGAAAACAACATTTGCAGTTGTTGAAAAAGAG
>NATF01000021.1 GCA_002085205.1 Candidatus Cloacimonas sp. 4484_275
TTATAAGATTCATTATAAGCATGAATTAACGCTTCGTTAGTTTCATTATTATCTTTATATCTAATTTTTTCTAGAATATCGTTTCGGATTTTGAATTCGTTTTTTTTTCTTTTGGTATTCTTTCTAAAGAACTCTTTGCAAAATGTTTTACAAGTTGAGATAATCCATTGCTTGGATTTAATATTTTCAATTTTATCGGATTTTAAGATGAATAAACTTAAAGTTTGTGAAGCTACCTCTTTCGCTGCTTCTTCTTCTTCTAATTTATATAAAGCATATTTAAAAGCTAAATTTTGAAATTTTTCCAAATCTTTATACTGATATTCCATAAAATCCCTCAATCTAATTTCTATTAGATCAATCTTTTTCTCACTCTTCTCTTTTTGTTTATTGACAATATGTCAAGTATTAAAATTTTTTGGAAATCGAGGGGGAGGGGAAAATGATTTTTTAATTTTTTCATAAAAAAAAGACAATTCAATATTAATTTTTTGAAGAAAAAGCAAAAAAAATTATTTTTTATAGGTGTGTCATAATTCCATATACAACAGTTAGTTACAACAAAAGACGGTGATTGCGAAAATAAAAAAAATAATTTTTTTTGAGTGGTGTCGTCACACTTTGGGATTTTTCGACATATATATATGAGAGAAAAATATGAAAAAAAAATTTTAAAGGGGGAAACATGAAAAAGAAAGTGTTAGCAATTTTGCTGGGAGCTTTATTATTTACGAATATAACATTTGCTCTGTCATATTCGGATTTGGAGGCTACCGCTAAAGAAAATGTAAAAAATGTTGTGGAAGCTAATGTGGAAGATGCGGAATATATTACCGTGGAGGAATTGGAAGGTGAAAAGTTTGAAATTTTGGAAGTTACGGATGATTATGTAATCGTAATAATTGATGATGAAATATTTATTGTTTCCAAAGATTAATTATTGAGGGGGAAAAATGAAAGTATATGAATCCGAAGATTATTTCATCATTATTGTTGATGATGAAATTAAGATTATTAAAAAAGATTAATTGAAGAGAGAAGATGCCCTTGGGAAGAATATTAATTACCGAAGATGAGAGAATTATTGCAGAAGATTTAAAAATGACTCTGCAGGAATTTGGATATGATGTGATTGGCATAGTTGCTTCAGGGGAAGAAGCTATTGCAGAAACGAAAAGACTCAAGCCGGATTTGATCTTAATGGATATCATGTTGGATGGTAAATTAAACGGAATTGAAACGGCCAAAGATATTTTTATCAAATTTAAGATTCCTGTGATTTATATTACCGCATATGCCGACAGTGAGACTTTAGATAAAGCAAAAAAAACCAAGCCATTCGGCTTTCTTTTTAAACCGTTTGAAGAGGAGGAACTCTTCTCAACTCTTGAATTTGCAATAAATAAAATAAAAAGTAATTAATTTTATTCATTAATACACTCCTAAACACCTGAATCTGCAAGAAAAACCGTAAAGGGGGCTTGTAGGGATGAAAAAGTCCTGAAAAGGACTTTTTCATTTTTTATATGATTTAATCGTTGACATCTTTTTCTTAGGAAAGTTTTAATTTTTCAAAAAGAGGAAAAATGTTTTATATTTTTATTGTATCAGATGGAACAGGTTGGACAGCGGAACAAATGTTACGAGCCGCCTTAACTCAATTTCCCAAAATTAAAGTTAGATACGAAAAAAAACAAGCTGTTTTTACGAAAGAAGCTGTGCGAGAAGTAATTGAAGAAGCCGCTAAAGTGAATGGTATAATTATTCATACATTTGTGTCGGATAGCATTAGAGATTTTTTAATTCAACAAAGCAGAATAAGAAATTTGGAAGCTATTGATTTAATGGGTCCTCTTCTTTCCCGTTTGTCTCATTATTTTTCGGTAACTCCGATGGAAAAGCCCGGTTTGTTCAGGCATTTGAATAATTTGTATTTTCGAAGAGTGGAAACTACAAATTTTGCATTTAAACATGATGATGGTATGCGAAGCAACGAATTGCATAAAGCGGAAATAGTATTGGTGGGCGTTTCCCGAACATTCAAAACACCTTTAAGTATTTATTTAGCTTTCGAAGGATGGCTGGTAGCAAATGTTCCGATTGTAATGGGAATGGAGCCACCTGCAACTTTATTTGAAATTAATCCCGAAAATGTTTTTTGTTTAACGACTTCGGCTCGAAGATTGGCGGAATTAAGGAAGGTACGCCATGAAAGACTTGGTGAACAGACCGGGCAATATTCTACTTTTGAATATGTGCAGCAGGAATTAAAATTTGCTCATAAAATTTTTAGCAGAAATCCTCGCTGGACCATAATTAATGTAACCGGAAAAGCAATTGAGGAAATAGCCTCGGAAATAATTTCTTTAAAACGTTTGTCTTTTGAAAAAATAAGTAGTTAAAAAAATAAAAGGGGGAAATTCTTTCCCCCTTTTTTGGTCTAATTTTCTTCAATTGCGGCTTGGGCGGCTGCCAATCTTGCAATCGGTACTCGATACGGTGAACAGCTTACATAGTTCATTCCGATTTTATGGCAAAATTTCACGGAAGACGGTTCACCGCCATGTTCTCCGCAAATACCGACTTTAAGATCCGGCTTTGTTTTTCGCCCTTTTCGAGTCCCCATTTCAACTAATTGTCCAACTCCTTCTTGGTCAAGAATTTGAAACGGATCATGCTTTAGTATGCCTTTTTTCAAATAGATAGGAAGGAATTTTCCTGCATCATCACGGCTGTAACCGAATGTCATTTGAGTAAGATCGTTTGTCCCAAAAGAGAAAAATTCCGCATGTTCGGAAATTTTGTCTGCAATTAAAGCGGCACGAGGAATTTCTATCATAGTTCCGATAAGGAAATCTATTTTTTCCTTTCTTTCTTGGAAAACCCGTTCCGCTGTTTTTTGAATAATATCTTTTTGCATTTTCAATTCTTCCACCGTTCCTACCAAAGGTATCATGATTTCCGGTTTTGCTTCCACATCTCTTTTGCGAACATTCAGAGCCGCTTCAATAATTGCTCTTGTTTGCATTTCGGTAATTTCCGGATAAGTATTTCCCAGACGACAACCACGATGTCCCAACATCGGATTCATCTCGGACAATGAATCAACTTTTGCCTGAATTTGTGCAAGCGGCACTCCCATTTCTTGTGCCATTTCTTCCTGGTTTTCTTTTTCTTTGGGAACAAATTCGTGTAGAGGCGGATCCAAAAGTCTTATGGTTACCGGAAGACCGTTCATTGCCTCGAAAATTCCTTCAAAATCTGAACGTTGCATCGGCAAAAGTTTATCGAGCGCTTGTCGGCGACCAGCTTCGTTTTCTGCAAGAATCATCTCTCGAACCGCTATAATTCTGTCGCCTTCGAAAAACATATGCTCTGTTCTGCAAAGTCCTATTCCTTTTGCACCGAAGTTTCTGGCAATTCTGGAATCATGCGGAGTGTCGGCGTTTGTACGAACATACATTTTTGAATATTTATCGGCGAGTTTCATTAATTCGCCAAAATTACCGCTTAACTCCGGAGTCTTAGTATCTACTTTTCCTTCGTAAACTTCGCCGGTTGAACCGTTTAAGGAAATCCAGTCTCCTTCTTTCAGAACAATATCACCGCAGGTTAAAGTTCTTGCCTTATAGTCGATTTTAATATTTCCGGCTCCGGAAACACAACATTTTCCCATACCTCTTGCCACGACAGCAGCGTGAGAAGTCATTCCGCCGCGAGCAGTAAGAATTCCGTTGGAAACATTCATTCCTTTCAAATCTTCGGGAGAAGTTTCTATTCTTACTAAAATTAATTCATGTTCTTTTTTCGCCAATTTTTCAGCGTCGTCCGCGAAAAAAACAATTTGTCCGGTCGCCGCACCGGGAGAAGCAGGTAAACCTTTGGCAATAACTTTTGCTTTTCTGATTGCCGCTTTATCAAAAACGGGGTGCAGCAATTCGTCCAGTTTGTTTGGCTCAACTCGTAAAAGTGCGGTTTTTTCGTCTATTAATCCTTCTTTTAGCATTTCTATCGCAATTCTGACCATTGCCACGCCCGTTCTTTTTCCGTTTCTCGTTTGTAAAATCCAAAGTTTTCCATTTTGAATTGTAAATTCCAGATCTTGCATGTCACGATAATGCTGTTCTAATTTTTTTTCTATTTCAGAGAGTTGTTGGAAAATTGCAGGCATGGTTTCTTCCAGGGAAGGATATTTGTTTTTCCTTTCTTCTTCGGAAATATTTGCCAATTTTGCCCAGCGTCGGGAACCTTCCAAAGTAATTTGTTGTGGTGTCCTAATTCCGGCAACAACATCTTCGCCTTGAGCATTTATTAGGTATTCTCCATTGAAAATATTTTCTCCGGTTGCCGCATCACGGGTGAAAGCAACACCGGTCGCGGAATCATTTCCCATATTTCCGAAAACCATCGCTTGTACATTTACTGCAGTTCCCCAATCGTCCGGAATGTTGTTAATTTTCCGATAATAAATTGCTCTTTCCGTATTCCAACTGTCGAATACGGCTAATATCGCTCCCCAAAGCTGATCCCAAGGATTTTCCGGAAATTTGTGTCCGGTTTTTTCTAAAATAGCGCTTTTAAATCTTGTTACGAGTTTTTTCAAATCTTCGGTTGTTAGTTCGGTATCGAGTAGAATGTGGCGTTCCTCTTTTAAATCTTCAATGATTTCTTCAAACGGATCAATTTCCTCTTTTGAAGCCGGTTTTAAACCTAAAACCACATCACCATACATTTGAACAAAACGGCGGTAAGAGTCCCAAGCAAACCGTTCATTACCGGTTTTCTGCGCCAATCCTTCCACAACTTCATCATTTAAACCGAGATTTAAAATCGTATCCATCATACCGGGCATGGAAACTCTTGCTCCGGAACGAACGGAAACAAGGCAAGGATTTTGTTTGTCACCGAATTTGGTTCCCATAATATTTTCGATGTTTTCGATTCCTTTAATCACATCATTTTTGATTAAATTGAGAACTTTTTCTTTGCCAAGTGTGTAATATTCGGTACACACTTCCGTGGTAATAGTGAAACCGGGAGGGACAGGTATTCCGATTAAATTCATTTCGGCAAGGTTTGCTCCTTTGCCTCCCAACAGGTCTTTCATCGAAGCATCGCCTTCCGCTTTTCCGTCTCCGAAAAGATAAACTCTTTTCCTTTCCATATTTATCTCCTTCTGTGTATTATCGAATTATAATATAATAATCTATTTTCAGTTCAAACCAAATTAAGAGAATTATCTGTCAATTAAAATAAAAATTGACAGTTTTTTCTTTTTGAAGAATAAAAACATAAATGAAAAAGGGGAGTTAAGAATGCAATTACAGCAAATTTTTATTGAAAAAGCAAAAGCAAATATGAAAAAAATTGCCATTTATGACCAAGCAACTGCTAAAGATATAACTTATGAAAGAATGTTGATTGCGACTCTTATTTTACAAAGTCGATTTTCCAGATGCAGAGGGAAATATGTCGGAATAATGATTCCCACTTCAGCCGGCAGTATGATTGCCACGATTGCCGTTTTAATGACCGGTAAAATTCCGGTTATGATAAATTATTCCACCGGAGCGCGAGAAAATGCTTTATATGCACAGGAAAAATGCAGTTTTCAAAGCATAATTACCAGCAAAAAATTGTTGGAAAAATTAGATATAGAACCAATCGAAGGAATGATTTTTTTGGAAGATATTTTTGCAAAGATAAGCGGATTTAGTAAATTGATTGCCTTTGTAAAAGCTAAATTTCCACTGACATGGTTAAAAAAAATTGTTTACAACGGGACTGACGATGAGATTTCCGTTATTCTCTTTACCAGCGGAAGCGAGAAAGAGCCTAAAGCGGTTCAACTTTCACACAAAAATATACTACATAATTTGCGTGCAATTCCCGAATTTGTCGGCATTGGTCCGGAAGATTTATTCTTTTCAAATTTACCGCTTTTCCATGTTTTCGGACTTACCGTGGATTTTTGGCTGCCGATTTATTTGGGAGGTTCATTGATTGCCTATCCCAATCCTTTGGATTACAGCATTATCAGTGCATTGGTTAGAAAATATAAACCAACGGTTATGGCCGGAACTCCCGCATTCTATTATGGCTATTTGAAAAAATCAAAACCGGGAGATTTTTCTTCGTTACGAATTGCGGTAGCCGGCGCGGATAAACTTACCCAACATATATATGATGGTTTTTTAAAAAAACATAATGTAAAAATTTACGAAGGATACGGAGCAACAGAAACGAGTCCTGTGATTTCGGTTAATACCCCCGAAAACCATAAGATAGGAAGTGTCGGGAAACCGTTGCCGGGAGTTAAAATAAAAATTATTCATCCTGAAACGGAAGAAGAACTCGCACCGGGGCAAGAAGGAAAAATCCTTGTCAAAGGTGATTTGGTAATGGAAGGCTATCTCGGAGATTTGGAAGAAACATCTCTTCGCATTAGAAAAGGTTGGTATGACACGGGAGACATGGGAGTTATAGATGAAGACGGTTTTTTGTGGCATCGAGGAAGGCTAAAACGTTTTGTTAAAGTCGGCGGTGAAATGGTTTCTCTTGTTAAAGTGGAAAGTGTTTTGGAAAAATATCTTCCGGAAGATACGGTTTGTTGTGTCGTTGATGTCCCGAATCCCACCAAAGGTGCTGATATTGTTGCCGCGATAGCAACTTCGGAAATCGATAAAAAGAAAATATTGCGGCAAATGTCCAAAGCACTTCCCTCAATTGCTGTTCCCAAAGAAATATATTATATTGAAGATATTCCGATGATGGGAAGCGGAAAAGTTAATTTTAGGGAAGTGGAAAAAATTTGCAGAGAAATGCAACAGCAAAAAA
>NATF01000022.1 GCA_002085205.1 Candidatus Cloacimonas sp. 4484_275
AAATAACATTCGCCGGAAAATATTCCGTTAAAAAAAATGAAAACGGACTTTTTATTGTGTTCGATTCCATTCAAAAAGGAAGCGAAGTTCGTTTTGAATTTTAGACAAAAATGCATTGGTAGGAGAATATTTATGAATTTGACGGAAATTGAAAAATTCACCGAAGAAAGAGAACGATTGAACAAACTCGTGTTGGAAGAATTTGCCGATTTGGAAATCAAACGTTTTTTCGGTCTTGATTCGCAAGTATATCGGGATGATGTTCTTCCTCAAAAAACGAAAGAGATGCTCGGTTTGGTCGCGTTGCAGTGCCATGAAATCGGCGTTAGCGATGCGGAATTGGAAGAAATAATTTCAGTCGGTTTGATTGTGGGCGGCTCTATCACGATTCCTCATATCAGAAGAGCGGTCGATTTCTGGAAAAATTTAAAAAAATAGTTAACCGCCGATTTTTCCGAAAATAAACAAAGCATTCGAAAATATTATTTTCTTTTGCACCAATAACGCCTTTGCGGCAAACAATCTCGTCAAATAATGATTGACAGCAAACCGACCTTCCCAGTTCTTGATTTCGTTTTGAGGTGAAATATGAAAGTTAATTGTTTAAAATCTATGATATTTAGGGAGGTTGCGGTTAATAATAAGATTTCTTTTTGTGGGAAAATTTGTTGTTTCCGCAGTTGTATTTGATAATTTTGCAGAAAGCTGTTTTTTCCAACAAAATGTTGTCAAAGAGCCGAAATTAAAAAACTGTAAAATACGGCTCTCAAAAATTTTTGATGGAATTTTATTTTTAAGTTTTATAAATTCTAAAAGAAATAAATAAATGAAAACGAAACAGGAGAAATTTATGTATAAAAATTTTAATCCCAAAGAAAAAACATCGGAATTGGAAAAAAGAATCAGGGAATATTGGGAAAAAAATAAAATAGCCGAAAAAAGTATCACAAATAAAGAAGGACACGAACAATTCATATTTTTTGAAGGTCCTCCGACCGCAAACGGAAAACCGGGAATTCATCATCTTATTTCCCGAACAATCAAAGACAGCGTTTGCAGATATAAAACAATGAAGGGTTTTCAGGTAAAGAGAAAAGCCGGTTGGGACACTCACGGACTTCCGGTGGAAATCGAAGTGGAAAAACATCTCGGTCTCAAAGATAAACACGAAATTGAAGAATACGGTCTGGAAAAATTCAATATCAAATGCAAAAATTCCGTTTTTTCTTACGAGAAAGAATGGCGGGAAATGACCAAAACCATGGGTTATTGGATTGATTTGGATAATCCTTACATCACTCTCGACAACAAATATATCGAAACGGTTTGGTGGATTTTGAACGACTTTTATAAAAAAGGTTTGATTTATAAAGGTCACAAAATTGTGCCTTATTGTCCGAGTTGCGGAACTCCGCTTTCCAGCCATGAAGTCGCCCAAGGTTATGAAGAAACGGAAGACCCTTCCGTCTTCGTGAAATTCAAGAAAACAGGCGAAGAAAACACATATTTTCTTGCTTGGACAACAACACCGTGGACTTTGATTTCCAATGTGGCGCTTGCCGTTCATCCCGAAGAAATTTATGTGAAAGTAAAACATCGGGAAGAATACCTGATTTTGGCAAAAGCGCGTTTGAGCGTGCTGGACGAAGAATACGAAATTTTGGAAGAATTTAAAGGAAAAACTTTGGAATTTGCTTCATACGAACAATTGTTTCCGTTTATAAAACCGGATAAAAAGGCTTTCATTGTTGCGCTTGCGGATTATGTGACAATGGATGAGGGAACCGGAGTCGTTCATACCGCTCCCGCTTTCGGTCAAGACGATTACAATTTGGGGAAAAAATACGATTTGCCGGTTATTCAACCGGTGGACGGAGACGGAAAATTTACAGCCGAAATCACGGATTGGAAGGGAGAATTCGTAAAAGACGCGGATAAATCCATCATCCGAAACCTGAAAGAAAGAGGACTTCTCTACAAAAGACAACAAATTACTCACAGCTATCCGTTCTGTTGGCGTTGCAAAACTCCTCTTATTTATTATGCGCGTTCCAGTTGGTACATCAAAACCAGCGAATATAAAGAAAAAATGCTCGAAAATAATAAAAAAGTAAAATGGTATCCGCCGTTCGTGGGCGAAAAACGATTCGGAGAATGGTTGGAAAATAATGTTGATTGGGCTATTTCGCGCGATCGTTTTTGGGGAACTCCTCTCAATATTTGGATTTGTGAAAATTGCGGAGAAATGGAAAGTATCGGTTCAATCGAAGAACTGCGGAAAAAAGGCAAAATGAAAGACGGTTCCGCCGTTCCGGAAGAGATTGAACTTCACAGACCTTATGTGGACGATATTGAACTCACTTGCCCGAAATGCGGCGGTAAAATGAAAAGAACGCCGGAAGTTATCGATTGTTGGTTCGACAGCGGTTCCATGCCTTTCGCTCAATGGCATTATCCTTTTGAAAACAGCGAAAATTTTGAAAAAGAACTTTTTCCCGCGGATTTTATCTCGGAAGGAATCGACCAAACCAGAGGCTGGTTTTACTCGCTTTTGGCAATTTCCACTTTGCTAAAAGGCGTTTCGCCTTACAAAACCGTACTTGTCAACGATTTGATTCTCGATAAAAACGGGGTGAAAATGAGCAAAACTCGCGGCAACACCGTTGACCCGATGAAATTGATGGAAAAATACGGAGCCGACGCCAATCGTTGGTATCTTCTCGCCGTCAGCCCGCCTTGGATTCCGACAAAATTCGACGAAAAAGGCGTGAATGAAATCGTAAATAAATTCTTCGGAACTCTGAAAAATGTTTACTCGTTTTATGTTACCTACGCCAACATTGACAATTTCAATGCAAACGACTACAAAATTTCCGACGAAAAAAACGTGGAAATAGATAAATGGATAATTTCCCGTTTGAACACGCTCATTTCCGAAGTGGGAAAAAATCTGGAAAATTACGATTTAACCAAATCCGTGCGACTAATTCAGAGTTTTGTTATCGATGATTTGAGCAATTGGTATGTTCGTCGCAGCAGAAGAAGATATTGGGCAATGAACTTAACCGACGATAAAATCGAAGCATATCTCACTCTTTATCAGGTTCTGGTAACAATTTCCAAATTAATTGCTTCTTTTGCGCCTTATCTTTCGGAGGAAATATTTACGAATTTGACAGGGAAGGAAAGCGTTCATCTGGAAGATTTTCCCGTTCCCAACGAAAAAGTGATTTTCCCGAAATTGGAAAAAGAGATGCAAACCGTCATAGATTTGGTTTCGTTGGGAAGAGCCGCCAGAAATTCATGTCAGATCAAAGTTCGTCAAACCTTGCAAGCCCTTTATATTCCCGAAAAATACAAGGAACTTGTCGCTCGCATGGAAAACCTGATAAAAGAAGAAATCAATGTGAAAGAAATTCGTTATATTCATGAAAAAGATGATTTTGTGCAATATGAACTCAAGCCGAATTTTAAGGTAATCGGTCCGAAATACGGCAAACATGTAAAACAAATTGCGGCGATTCTTTCTCAGATGGACAGCAATCACATTGTGGAAAAACTGCGCGAAAAAGGAGAATATTTCTTGGAAATCGAGGGTAGCACTTTCAAAATTACGGAAGAAGATGTTATTATTTCCATCAAAGACAGAGAAGGATTCACTTTTGAAGCGAACAAAGAATTATATGTAGCTCTGGACACGCATCTCACTCCCGAATTAGTTGAGGAAGGTCTGGCACGCGAATTGGTAAATAAAATTCAGTTTACCAGAAAAGAGAAAAATTTGGAAATTATGGATCGCATTAATATCTTTTATTTTGCCGATAACGAAATCAATACCGTATTTGAAAAATATGGCGATTACATAAAAACGGAAACTCTCACGAACGAATTTTATCGAACGGAAGAAAAACTTCCCGAAATGACAAAATGGGATATAAACGGACGCGAAGTTTTCATAAAAGTGGAAAAAGCAACATAAAAAGTAATATCAAAAATATAAAATAAAAGGAGATTGGAATGGCTAAAATCAGACCGTTTCGAGGTGTAAGACCAAAACAGGAATTGGTTGAAAAAGTGGCATCTCCGCCTTATGATGTTCTCAGTTCCGAAGAAGCAAGAAAAATGGCGGCAAAAAATCCTTTCAGTTTTCTTCATGTTGTAAAACCGGAAATTGATCTTCCCGAAAACATCAATATTTATGACGAAGCCGTTTATCAAAAAGGAAAAGAAAATCTTTATAAAATGATTTCCGACGGCATTCTTATTCAAGATGAAAAACCGTGTTTCTATTTTTATCGTTTGATTATGGGAAATGTCAATCAAATCGGTTTGGTGGCGGGAGCTTCCATAGAAGATTATGAAAACGATGTCATAAAAAAACACGAACATACGAGAGCGGACAAAGAAGCGGACAGAATCAAGCATGTTGATACTCTGAACGCAAACACGGGACCGGTTTTTCTTACTTATCCGGCACAAAAAGAGATCGATGAACTCACGGAAAAAATAACCGGTGAAAAACCGCTGTATGATTTTGAAACCGAAGACGGAATTCGTCATACCGTTTGGAAAGTGGAAGATGAGAACAGAATAAAAGAAATTATTTCCCTTTTTTCAAAAATAAAAAATCTTTATGTTGCCGACGGACATCATCGTTCCGCTTCCGCTACAATCGTCGGTCAACGAAGAAGAGCCGCAAATCCAAATCACACCGGCGAAGAAGAATACAATTTTTTCCTTTCGGTTATTTTTCCGCATAATCAGCTTTATATCATGGATTACAACAGAGTTGTAAAAGATTTGAACGGACTCGAAAAAGATGAATTTCTAAAAAAAGTCGGGGAAAAATTCAAAGTGGAAGAAGTAACGGGAAACAAACCTTACAAGCCTGAAAAAGCTCACACTTTCGGAATGTATCTTGACGGAAAATGGTATAAATTAACCGCCTTGGAAGGAACTTACCCGAAAGATGATCCGGTAAAATCTCTTGATGTTTCCATTCTTCAAGAAAATTTGCTTGCTCCGATTCTCGGAATCGGCGATCCGCGTAAAGACAAAAGAATAGATTTCGTGGGTGGAATTCGCGGTTTGAAAGAATTGGAAAGAAGAGTTGACTCCGGCGAAGCTGTCGCATTTTCCATGTTTCCAACTTCGATAGAAGAATTAATGACGATTGCCGATGCCGGAAAAGTGATGCCGCCGAAATCGACATGGTTCGAACCGAAATTGCGCTCCGGCGTTATCGTACATCTTTTGGACTAATCAATCAACCGAAAAACGGAAAATTATTTTGTGATTGATAAACCGAAAAAATATCATCTCGTCAGTCTCGGTTGTCCGAAAAACCTGGTTGACAGCGAAGTTTTCGCCGAAATCCTCGATGAGAATTTTTATTCGCCGACGGATAATCCGGAAGAAGCGGAATTGATTCTCGTCAACACTTGCGGATTCATTGCCGACGCCAAAGAAGAATCCATTAACACAATTCTGGAAATGGCGGAATATAAAAAATTCAAGTGTGAAAAACTTGTCGTTACCGGTTGCCTTGTGAAAAGATATTTCGAAGACTTAAAATCGTCCATACCGGAAATTGATAATTTGATAAATTTAAAAGATTTTGCAAAATTTTCCCAATCTGTTTTTCAAAAAGAGACGAATAATTTTCAGAATCTTTATCGGAATCGTAAACTTCTCACTCTTCCCCATTTCGCCTATATTCGCATCAGCGACGGTTGTAACAATCATTGCAGTTACTGTGCTATTCCGGCAATTAGAGGAAATTTGCAAAGCGTGCCGATGGATTTCTTAATCGACGAAGCGAAACAATTAGCTCGAAAAGGAGTGAAAGAACTCATTGTGACAGCGCAGGATACCACTCAATACGGAATTGACATTTACGGTAAACCGATGCTTTCCGAACTTTTGAACAGATTTCATCAAATAGAAAATTTTGAGTGGATCAGATTGTTATATCTTCATCCGGCTCACATCTCTTCCGAACTCATTGATAAAATCGCATCTTTGCCGAAAATTAACAAATACTTCGAAATCCCTTTGCAGCATATCAACAATGATATTTTAAAAAGTATGAATCGTCGTGTCTCTAAAGAACAAATCATTTCCATAATTGAGGAAATCAGAGAAAAAATCCCGGAAGCCGTTATCAGAACCACCTTTATTGTCGGTTATCCCGGAGAAACCGAGAAAAAATTTGAAGAATTGAAAAAATTTATTTCGGATTTTAAATTTGAAAGATTGGGAATTTTTACCTACTCGAAAGAAGAAAACACAAAAGCATTTTCATTACCAAATCAAATTTCTCCGAAAATAGCGCAAAAAAGAAAAGACGAACTGATGGAAATTCAGCAACAAATCTCTCGCGAATTTTTGGAAAATCTCGTGGGCAAAACAGTAGAAGTCATTATTGACAAAAAATCAAACGAACAAAACTTTCAATTGGAAGGACGAACTTATTTTGATGCACCGGAAATTGACGGAACCGTATTTCTGACAAATAATAAAGCCGAAGTCGGTGAAATAGCAAAAGTAAAAATTATTGATGCCTGGGAATATGATTTGGTGGGAGAAATAATTTAATGAAATAGCCTGAATAATTTCATATCGATTTTATTCTGTTTTTTTTAGGAGTTATAAATGAGAAGAAAAATTGCTTTAACGGGAATTAAACCGACCGGTTTGCCGCATATCGGAAATTATTTCGGGATGTATATTCCTGCTTTGGAATTGGCAAAGGAATACGATACAAGATATTTTATTGCGGATTATCATGCTTTGAACACAATGCGCGATCCGAAACTTTTGCGGGAACTTTCTTACGAAGTAGCCGCCACTTGGCTCGCCTGCGGTTTGGACCCTGAAAAATCCATTCTATACAAACAATCTGCCGTGCAGGGAACTTTTGAACTTTCCACA
>NATF01000023.1 GCA_002085205.1 Candidatus Cloacimonas sp. 4484_275
TCGTAAAAAGTCGTTTTAAACTTGAAAATGTCATCTTGAGCGGAGACGAAAGATACAACAAAACAAGTAGTTACGAAATTCTTCGACTACGCTCAGAATGACAACATTAGACTTTTTACGAGTCCGTCATTTTTAAGGGGGTAAAATTTTATTTTTAGGCAATAATATCGTTAGGATAAAAAAAAGAGCCTTTTGAAAAAATTCAGAAAGGCTCCTTTTCGGGGGAGAAGAGAACAACAAAAAAATTTGTTGTGAAAAATGAATTTCTTCTATTTTAATTTTATCGTTTTAACAACCGTGCGGCAAATAATGTCTTTATTTTCTGTCCTCTTTGATTATAAATTTCGAGTTTTTCGGGCGTCTCGTTTTCTTCCGGAGAGAAAGCAATATTTACGGAAGAATCAAAAGGATTCGGATAAATATCGAAACCCAATTTGGCGTTAACCGGACTTTCCGGATTTTCTTCCTCTTCCGGCGGAGCCGTAAAAGAAACGGGACCGTAAAATTCCGTTGTTCCGTCAATGCAAACCGATTCCAGACGATAATAATAAGTTTTGCCGGGTTCAATCGGAATTTCGTCGGAATATGAATATTCGCAAGTCTCGGAAGAGGTGCCGGCGGCAGGAATAAAACCGGAATTTACTTGTAAGAAATAATCGAAATCTTTGCTTTCGGAACGATAGATGTTCCAACCGAGATTATTGGTTTCCGAAAGAGTGGTCCAGACAATCAAAAGTTCTTCGGCGTTGTAAGAAACCGTAAATGAACCGAGTATTATCGGTGTGGGATTATCGCTTGTCAGAACGCCTATTATCGCAGTTCCTTTTCGCCCGTTATCCAAATTGCTGAAAATAGTTACAAAAGAATCCGTTCTCAAATTTGTCGCCGCACAATAATGAGTGTTGCCTTCGCAAAAAACATACTCGGAGCCAAAATTTATCGTTTTTCCCGAAACTTTCCCCACGCAAGAAACTCCTTTTTGGGCATAACCGAAATCGTTGTAGGAAACGGAAAAATAACGGGAATCGAGAGCCGTTGCGGCAACATCTTGAGTTGCACCGTCATTATAAACATAACTCGAACCAAAATGGATTTGAGAAGATTCCAACTCGCCTACAACGGCAGAACCACACGAATTATTTTCCACATCCACATAAGCAACAGCGAAATAATCATTAGCGAGAGTAACCGCCGAACAATATTTTGTTTCTCGCGCGCAAAAAACGGCTTCGGAACCAAATGAGACGGAACTTCCCGAAACAACTCCTTTTATCGCTGTTCCGTAATTGTCGTTTCCGCAGTCTTCATAAGCCACGACAATTTCCGAGCCGCTTAAGGCGGTCAACGAACAATAATCCGTTTTACCGTCGTTGAAAACATATTTCGTGCCGAAGGAAAGAGTTGTTCCAGAAATCGAACCGACAACCGTCGTTCCGAAATTTGCGTTGCCGATATCTTTGAAAGCTATCGCAAAACTGTTGGAAGATAATTTATCCACCGAGCAAAAATCCGTTTGATTTTCGTTGAAAACTTCTTCCGAGCCGAAAGAAACGGAATTCCCGGAAATTTGTCCGGCAATTGCCGTGCCGGCATTGTTGGAACCGCAATCAACAAAAGCAATCACAAAGGAAGAAGAGGTGAGCGCAGTAACGGAACAAGAAATAACATGTCTTTCCCAAAATATCGTTTCCGCTCCGAAAGAAATGGAATCTTCTCCAACCGCAGTTCCGATTTTACACGCTCCGAAACTGTAATTGTCGCCGTAAACCACCACAAAATGAGTTGAATCCAAACGAGCTGTGGCAAGATTATAAGTTTGATTTTCCCTAAATAACACTTGTGAACCGAATTCAATGCCGTTGCCTCGAACATTTCCCGTTAAATCTTCCGATTGTAAATTTTCTTTCGCGATATTTGTCTCTATCGAACTCACATTCATCTTTACCAAAGCAAAAGTGCACATAAAGAGAAAAATAATCATTTTTTTCATAACAGACACTCCTGTTTTTTTACATTAGTTTCTGCATGAACAGTTCCAAAATACATATCTTATTATGTTTTAAGAAGATACTTATCTTTTCCGGGTTCTTTGGAAGAATTTTGCAGTTCGGTCATAATCTTTCCGGTTATTTTTTTAAATTCATCGATTCCCATGAAAACATCCGTGTTTATCGCCATGAAAAAGTGTCCGAGATGATAAGGAATTCTGTTGCCGTTTTCATCAAATCCGCTTAAATCATGCATAAATTTTCCGGCTTGGAAGGCGGAAGAAAGAATTTCCACAATTGCCGCCAAACCGTATCCTTTATGTCCGCCGGTTTCCTCTTTTCTTCCTCCCAAGGCAACGAGTGAAGCTTTATTTTTTACCAAATCGACTAAAATTTGTTTGGAATCCGTAATGTATTCGCCGCTATCGTCAATCACGCAACCTTCGGGAGTAGGCTTGTTTTCGCGATCCAGAACTTCCACTTTCCCGCGGTATTTCTTCGCCTTTTCTATCGCTGTTTTCATTGCTTTGAAAGCAATCACATGTCCCATTCCGTGATTCCCGTCCCAAACGGCAGTTGCCGCAAAATCTCTGATTACATCAATTTTCGTTATCGGTTTTTGAATACCGATTTTAATCCTGTCATAATACATTTTCAAGCGACCGATTCCATGAGATTCTATTCCGCGCAAATCGGACGCGATTAAAACATCCGCACAAATTTTTGCATCTTCTTTCGGCACTCCCAATCTTGAGAAAACCGCAAGCATTAAATTATAAACGGTATCGACGGGAATTCTTTTTACATTTTCCATTGTTTCTCCTAACGCATCTTATTTCATAATGTTTCCTAAAACTCAAAGAGTTTTTCTCTGTCAAAATATTTTTTGAAGTAGTTTTTGGATAGAATCCTTTTCCGCGATTTTGAAACCGTCATTTGTTTCCACTATTGTATTTAATCTTTCTTTTGCTTCGTTACTAATCGGCGGATAACCGATGAGATAACAAAAAGATTTTTCCGAACCTCTGCCCACTCTGCCGCGTAATTGATGAAGCTGACTCAAACCGAATCTCTCCGCGTGTTCGATTATCATTACCGTGGCGTTGGGAACATCAATTCCAACCTCGATTACCGTCGTAGATACCAATATTTTTGTTTTTCCGCTTTTGAAATCCGCCATCACTTTGTCTTTTTCCACCGGCTTCATTCTGCCGTGCAAAAGGGCAACGGAATATTGCGGGTAAATCTTTGTGGAAATTTGTTCAAACAAGGTCTCCGCGTCGAGCAAATCCATTTTTTCCGATTCTTCCACAAGCGGACAGACAATATAAACCTGTCTGCCTTTCTTCAATTCCCGCGCCACTTCCTCATAAACCAATTTCTTTTTGGAAGCTCCGCGCCAAATGGTTTGAATCGGTTTGCGATTCGGCGGAAGTTCGTCCAAAACGCTGATTTCCAAATCGCCGTAAATCGTTAAAGCCAAAGAACGCGGAATGGGAGTCGCGGAAAGATAGATTAAATCGGGATGCTTGTTTTTTTGGGAAAGAACCGCTCTTTGTCTTACTCCGAAACGATGTTGTTCGTCAATCACCACCAAACCGACTTTATGAAAAACGATGTCTTTTTGAATGAGAGCATGCGTTCCCACGATAATATCGATTTCTCCGGCGGCGATTTGTTCTTTGACGGCTTTTTTTCCTTTGTAATTTCCGCCCTTCAAAAGTGCTATTCTGATTTTCGGCTGGTTTTCCAGAAAATTCTTTAAACTTCTGAAATGCTGTTCCGCCAATAGTTCGGTGGGAGCCATCAAAACCGATTGGAAACCGTTTTCCAAAGCAAGTAACATTGCAAAGATTATGACAATCGTTTTGCCGGAACCAACATCTCCCTGAAGAAGCCGATTCATTTGACGAGCGGAACACATATCGGAAACTATTTCCCTGATTACCCTTTTCTGAGCGGAAGTGAGCGCAAACGGAAGCGATTCTTTTAGTTTTGTCGTGAAAGTTTTTTTGAGCTCGAATTTATTTCCGACCGGCTTCTTTTTATGATTATATCGGCTTCTGGCAAGCATTAATTGAGTGTAAAATAATTCTTCGAAAGCATAACGCTTCTTTATCTTTTCCACTTCGGCTAATTTGGTGGCGAAATGAATTTTCTGCAAAGAAATCTTGCGATGCTCAAAATTATATTTTTCCAAAATATATTCCGGCAAAGTTTCTTCAATGAAGTCGTGATACAACTTGAATGCATTGTAAATAAGCTGCCTCATCAGATTCATCGAAATTTTTTCCGTGAGCGGATAAACCGGCAAAATCTCTCGTTTATGCCAAAAATTCTGTTTGTCGCCTTCTTTTCCCAGAATTTCAATTTCCGGATGAATAATTTGAGGACTTCCCCGAAACTCCGTAATCAAACCGCTGACCCAGATTTTTTGTCCGAGCTTAAATTGTTTCATAAACCAGTTTCCAAACTTGAACCACGTGCAAAAAAGATAGTCTTCGCCATCCGTGATGACAATATTCAGTTGCGCTTTATTTTTTCCGTAATTATGTTTTTCAATGGAAACAATTGTTCCCACAATCGCACAGCGTGTTTCTTGCTGCAAATCTCTTATTTTGGTTTTGGCGACCCGGTTAATGTAATCTCTCGGAAAATATTCCATCAAATCGCCGATCGTGTAAATTCCCAATTTATTTAAGTATTTGGCTCTGTATTCGCCCACACCTTTTAGAAATTTGATTTCTTTTTCCAGAGGATTCATCGCTTCCGCTCCATGAATGAGAAAAAATATTTTCCGCCGATTGCCGTCAAGATTGTTCGGGAAATTTCCGAAAATAAAGAAAAATTATTTGCCCGTTTTTCTTCAAATAAAATTCTGCCGAAAAGGGGAAAAAGTGAAAGAAAAAATTTTTATTTTGTTGCTGATATCTTTTTCGTTCGGTCTTTCGGCGTTGCCGATTCTCACCGATGTTTTTATCGTCCAAAACGATTCTCTTGAAATCAGTTGGAAAATTCTCCGTCCCGAAGAAGGAATGAAAATCGATCTCGGTTGTTTTCGCAAAACCGATAAAAAAATTTTTTCCGTAAAAGAGGAAAATATCTCCGGCGATTTCGGAAAATTACCCCTAAAAGATACTTTTTCCCTGAAAATAGATGAGATGGAAAGATTCAGAGGCGGTTCATACGCCGAATCCGAAAAAAATAATGTCATCGAAGTCGTTTCCGCCCGCGAATTTTATATTTGCAAATTTGAAGTGACGAAGTCCCGAAGTGAAATCGGTTGGTTTTATCAGGCAAAATACCGAATGAGTTTACCGATGGATTGGACTTTTGCCGATCATCCCTATTTTAAAAACGCAAAATCCAATTTTATTTACGGTCCCGTTACCAATGTTCGTTGGTTTGAAGCAAACGCTTTTTGTAACTGGATGCAAGGTCAAATGCCGGATTTGAAACAGATTAAAATTGCTTTCCTCAATTCCGATGTTTCGAATGATGATATGTTTTCCGGTATTTCCGTTTTCCAAAAGGGAAAATTTCCGCTGCAAAAAATCAGAGACGGTGTTTCCGAATGGTTAATGAGCGGAGTTGATCCGACTTCCATGGCTTGCGCGGGTTGCAATGAAATGGACATTCTGAAAAACAATTCGCTTGAGCGGGAAGATAAAATAAATCTTGTCGTTAAATGTCCGCTTTATCGAGCGGCTGATTTGGGATTTCGATTTGTAGCAATTCCGCCCAAAAAATAATATTTTATGGCGGTTGGTCTTGGATGTTTATTTACATTTGTTTTTTCAATCTTTTGTAAATTTGGCTCAAATTTTGGCGGGAAATTCCTAACATTTTGGCTGTTTTTGTCCAATTGCGATTTGCCGCCTCAAAAGTCTGTTCGATTATTTTAAGTTTATAATCATCTACCAATTCATTAAAGGTACGACTTGGAATTATCTGTGCTTTGACAATGTTTTTTTCACTCAAATGAGCAAAAAGTGCTGCCGGCAGTCTTCCTTCGATATCGGAAAACATAATTACGGCTCGCTCGATTTCGTTTTGAAGTTCTCTCACATTTCCCGGCCAATCATAAGAAATCAATTTTTGAAGAGCCGCTTCGGAAAATCCCTCTATATTTTTGTGATGCAGAGCCGCATAAAGTTGCAAAAAGTGTTGCGCCAAAAGTTCTATATCCCCTTCTCTTTCCGTCAGAGAAGGAACCGTTATCGGAAAAATCGAAAGTCGATAATACAAATCTTGCCGAAATTTTCCTTCCACCACCAGCTTTTGCAGAGGAATATTGGAAGCAACGATTATGCGAACATCTACTTTGCGAATGGAATTTTCTCCCAGTCGTTTCATTTCTCCTTCTTGGATAACACGCAACAATTTTGCCTGAGTTCCCAACGAAATATTTGAAATTTCATCGAGAAACAACGTTCCTTTGTTTGCTTCTTCAAATAGTCCTTTTTTTTCCGACAGAGCGCCGGTAAATGCTCCGCGGACATGACCGAAAAGCTCGCTTTCAATGATGTCTTCGGAAAGGCTTCCGCAATCGATGGGAATAAACGGTTGATTTTTTCTGGAACTGAGCCGATGAATTTCTTTTGCCACAAGTTCTTTTCCCGTTCCACTTTCTCCTTCAATAAGAACATTTACATCGGTGGGGGCAATCTGTTCTATTTTTCGGAATAATTCTTCCATGACTCTGGAATTTCCGATAATATCCGGATGTTTCCGAGAGGAAGCGGAATTTATATAAGCGGAAAGTTTTTCTCTTTCCTCTTTTAACTTGCAGAATTTATCCGAAGTCTCAATAGCAGAAGCCGCTATCTGAGCAAAAATATTGAGAAATTTTATCTCCGCCGGCGTAAATGCCAAAACACTACGACTGTCCAAATAAACCGTTCCCAAAACTTGATTGTGTACCAGCAAAGGAAGACAAACCACCGATTCTATTTTCAAATTGACGAAACTCTGATACTGATTAAATGTTTTATTTGCTTTTACACTGGTGCTGTAAACTGCTTTTTTCTTTTCCAAAACCTGTCGAATAATCGTTCTGCTGACGGAAGTGACATCAGCCAGCGAATCATCTTGCAAACGATATGAAAATTGAATTTCCGGTTCATCGCTTTCTGTGGGTTTCACAAGAATTATGCCTCTTTCCGCTTTGGTTACTTTCACCGCCAATTGAAGAATTTTTGTAAACAATTTCTTTTTATCCGTTACTTTAGAAATAATTTCCGTCAACTCTTCAATGCTTTCCAAAACATCTATTCTTTTTTCCTCGGGCTTTATTTCGTTTTCCGAAAATTCCTTTTGATAACAATCCAAAATTTCGGCATTGACTTTTTTCTTTTTATAATGATTTTGCATAATCGAAGTCGGTAATATCCGGGAAATATCGGAAATAAAATCCACCGCTGTTTTCAGATATTTGTTATAATCTTCCCAAGAAATATTCTTGAAAAAAGCCGTTTTTTTGATTTTATAAGCAAGATAATAAATCAACTGATTTTCGAAACCGAATTTTTTTATTTTATTTAGTTTTTTTATGGCAAAGTCCATTTGTCTTAATGCTTGTTTTAAAGAGTTAGTTCCGAATAAATATTTTGCTTTTATATAATGTATCAAAATTGCGATTTCGTCCGTGTCGGTATCTTCAAAATTAGAAGTAAGAAAATCGATGTGTTTTTTTGCTTTTTCATATTTTTGTTCCGAAATTGCGAAATCCGCCATATAAAAATGTGCCATAAAATTTTTCGGAATGTTCTTTTCCTCTTCCATTTTTTGAATTTTTTCAAAAATTTCATCTGCTTTTTTCTTTCTGCCGTCGCGGTAGTGAGCGAAAGCCAAATTGGTCATCCAAACGCCCAGAGAATTTAACTGACCAATTTTTTTCTTGAATTCTATGGTTTTTACCGTAAGCTCAATGCTGCTTTGGTAGAAACCGAGAATATTGAGGGCAAATCCTTTGTTTCCCATCGGCACGGAATAATCTTCGTTTTGTTCTCTAAAAAGAAGATAAGCTTTGTGAAAATACGATAGTGCTTTCCAAAAATCGCAAGTTGCCAAATATAAATTTCCGTAAGTATTATTGATAACCAAATGCGGATACATTACCTTGCTTTTTTTCATCAAACGCTCGGCAACTTGAATCTGTTTCAAAGCTTTGTCGTACCGATATTGTTCCATATAAATATTCGCTACCCGACAACGAGTGAAAGCGGAACCGGCAATATTTTTTAGTTTTTCGTTAATCGAAGCCGTTTCCTTGAGAAGCTCAAGAGCTTTTCCCAAATTTCCTTCGTTATATTCCGCAAAAGCAAGACTTTCCAACGCAATCGCTTTTCTGTCCGATAATTCTTTTTTGTTATCACAAATCTCCAAAATTTGAGTTAAAATTTTTTTCTGTTCCGAAAAATTTCCGGTTTCTTTGAAGGCAAAAGATAAATGTTGCAAAGCCTGCACTCTTTGAATATCAGAAAGTTTATCAAAAAATAATTTGTTTTTTTCATAAATAGAGATCGTTTCCGAAAACTTTTTTTCCCGATTCAAAAAATATAAGTTTCTCACAAAAATATCGTTGCGTAATTTTTCTTCCGTACAATGCTTTGCCGATTCTCGAATTGCTCGGAAAACATTGAGAGCAAAATTATATTGTGCGCTTTTTTCAAGCGCCCAAACATAATGATTCAAAATGAATATCGTGTCATTTAAATTAGTGTTTTGTAATTTTTCTTTAAACTCAAAAACAGCCTTTCCGATTGTTTGCAGCTTTTCAATATCATTCTTAAATTTCAGATATAACTTTTTTGCAAAAGATAAAATTTTATCGTATTTTTTCAATTCCGCATAATGAGAAAAAAGTAACATTTCCTCTTCCGGAAACAGTTGTTTCCTTTGCTCAAAATAAGATATTATCTTTTCTCTGATAACGCTAACATCTGATTTTTTAGCGTGTTCCAAAACAATTTCTCTAAGAAATGGAAAAGCCAGAGAAATCGTTTTTCCTGGTTGTATCAATAAATTGAGTTGTTTCAATTTTTCGGTTTTATCGGCAATGTTGGAAACCGAAAAAGATAGAACATCCGACGCTTCTTTCAGAGTAAATTGCTTCTTCCAAAGAGCAATAAAATACATAAATTCCTTTAAATTTTCTTCCAACTTTTCAAAAATATTCTCAAATTTTTGATGCACTTTTGGAGGTATTTTCTTTTCATTTATATCTTCTAAACGAAAATACCATTGCAGATTTTTATAAGCGATAACACCTTTTTCAATATAAAAATCAATAAAATCATTTAAGATTTCAAGATCCTTCACGCTTTGAGCCAACAATAATTTTTTCAATTTTTCCGGAAGAACTTCATTGCCAAAATATAAATTCAAATACTTTTCCATTTCCTCTTTGGAAAATCTCTTCATCCGGTAAATTACGGTTTTATTTTGTGGAAGAAACGCAACGATATTATTTTTCGGAAAAGCGGTAACTATTTTAAGAGAATTATGTTTTTCTAAGAACGAAAATAATTCTTCCGTTTTTTGCGTTGAATTAAAGCAATTTTCACAAAAAATCAATAGTTGTTTAATTTCATTATTTTTTAACCATTCGGAAAAATTATTTGCTTTTTGTTCCGTGAAAACTTTCGGAAGTTGTGCTTTGATTGTTTCCTCAAAATTCTTTTTCGATACCGAATTATCCAAAATCACGGTAAAATAATTTTTATTTCTGAGTTCAAAAAAAATAAATTCCAGCGTGGATTTTAACGAATTGTTTTTTCCGCCGATAATACTAATTACTTGTTTGTCCTTTTTCCGAAAATTGGTCGTAATCTGGTTGGTCAAATAATCGATTTGTTTTTTTCGATAAAAATTGAAACCTATTTTTTTCTCGATTCTGATTTTTTCGAGCACATTTTCCCAGAAAAAATCTTCTTCTTGATTTAGTTTGTATTTTTGAATATACGAATTTAAATCTTTCAATATTTCACGACAATTTTTATATCTGACTGACGGTTGCTTCTTTAATAATTTATAAATAATTTTTTTTATTCCTTCCTCGAATTTAAAATTCGGTTGTAATGGCGGAATATCTTTTCGTAAATGAGATTGCATCAATTTAACGGCATTTTTTTCTTGGAAAGGTGCTTTTCCGCTAACAATTTCATAAAGCACAATTCCCAAAGAATATAAATCCGACTGAACGGTGATAGCGGCATTTGTCTTCGACAATAATTCCGGTGCAAGATATTTTGCGGTTCCCGAAATATCCGAGATTTTTTCCGCCGCAATCAAAGAAGAAAGACCAAAATCGGAAATTCGAACTTGTAATCTATTTGCCTTTTCAGTCACAATTAGATTTTCCAAAGTTAAATCACCATGTTTTTTTCCTCTTTGATGAAGAAATTGTAAACCGCACAATAACTGAAAAAAAATGTTTAAAAATGCGGTAATTCCTTTTCTTTCACAATATTCTATGGGATCAATTTTTTCATAATAAGGCATCACATAAAAAATTCCCCGATCTTTTATGTAACCGTAATCCGTTACCTCAACCAAATTCGGATGACGAAATTGAAAAAGAATCTTAAACTCTTCGTACACACCCTGATAAAAAGATGATTCTCGGGAAATTAGCTTGATTGCAACTTTGGTTTTGGTTAACATATCATAAGCGGAATAAATTGAACTATTCGTTGTTTTTTTTAACAGATTAATCTTGGAATACCTTGCGGGCAACCATTTCACAATTTCCATAATTATCTCCAAATTTCTTCTCTCGGTACCCTCAAATATTTTATCTTTTTGTCAATGAATTATTTTTTACAAGATATATTTCTTTTTTATTTATAGAGTTAAAACATCTTAACTTTTTAATAATTAAACAATAACGAACTTAATGAAATAAATTCTTTCCTAACGCAATATATTATTGCATAATAATTTTTAAAGTTCTAAAATTTACTTTTTATAACTATTTATATTTCAGATTATTAGGTCAATAAATCTTTGTTTGTATGATTTGGCATACCAAATGCTTATGGAACAAGCAAAAGCACATAGGAGGTTATGATGAAAAAGAGATTATTTCAAATCGGATTATTTTTATTTGCTGTATTAATGGCATTCAATTTAAGCGCAAACAATGATATCGCTTATGGTAATGTAACGAAATTGGAGCTTCAATTCGTCGATCCGCCGGAAACCCCGGAATTTCCTTGGCAAATCCCACCGATTCCGCAATTTGAAGTTGTAGAGATTCCCGCAAGCGGTTATACTTTAAATCTTTATGTTCAAGAACCGGAAAGCGGCAATTGGATTTTTATAGCTTATTCAACTACTGATTCTTACGGACACTATTCCTTTGATTTGCGCCATATTTACGATTATAATTTTTTCGCTTTATTGAATCATTATGACGAACTGAATTTTAGAATTACCGATTGTTCGGGCGGCACTGTTTATGTTCCCGACTTCACTTGGTCTCCGCGTCATCCCGTTTATGAATTCAATTTTTGCATCGGATTCTAAGTTCAAGTTTGCGCAATCCATTATCGATAACCTCTTTCGTTGAAGGAGGTTATCGATATTTTTCCCGTTAAAAATCATATTTGAGAATTTTTATGCTTTTTGTTTTAAACTAAAATGAGTTCTGCATAATTGGGAATTTTAGAAGTTATTTATAGTGTGAAATTGTCATCCTGAGCGGAGTCGAAGGATACAATAAGATAAACAGCTGGTTCATTCTTCGACTTCGTTCAGGATGACAGAAAGTAATATAAGTCAAGTTATT
>NATF01000024.1 GCA_002085205.1 Candidatus Cloacimonas sp. 4484_275
ACCTTATGATTTTTATTTTTATTTCCATTTTGATGATGAGTAGATGTTTCCTATTTTCCGCTCCGCCGATTTTTTCGGAAATCGGGGAAGAATATTTGTTAAATTCCGTATTTTTCGTGAATGAGGGTTCTCCCATTAACTTCACCGTTACAGCCGAAGATCCCGATGGAGATGAACTTGTTTTTTGGGCGGAAAATAAATTTGAACTCTTACCGGTTTATACTTTGTCAATTTGAAAAACGGTAAATTGAGAGAAACAACAAAATGTTTTCTTTTGAAATAAAAAATTTCCCTTAAAGAGATAAGAGCCGTTCGAAATGAACGGCTCTTATCTCTTTACACACGAATGAAAAAAATTATTTTTTTAAAACTTCGGCAGTAACTTTTCCAATATTAGCCGGGGAATCAACCACAAAAACTCCTGCGAATTTCAATGCTTCCATTTTTTCTTTTGCTGTTCCCTTGCTTCCCGCAATAATTGCTCCGGCGTGTCCCATTCTTTTACCTTTGGGAGCGGTTTGTCCGGCAATGAAAGCAACCACAGGTTTGGTTACATTCTTTTTAATATATTCTGCGGCTTGGATTTCCAAATCTCCGCCGATTTCTCCAATCATAACAATTGCGGTAGTTTCATCATCTTTTTCAAACATCTCTAAGAGTTCGATATAAGTTGTTCCGATAATCGGATCTCCACCAATTCCGATAGCAGTGGAAATTCCCAAATTTTGCTTCACAATCTGGTTGGCGGCTTCATAGGTTAAAGTGCCCGATTTGGAAATCAATCCGACAGAACCTTTTTTGAAAACAAATCCCGGCATAATACCGATTTTGGCTTCTTCCGGCGTTATTATTCCCGGACAATTCGGACCGATAAGACGAGATTCTTTTTCCGCAATATATTTTTTGGCAACAACCATATCGGAAACCGGAATTCCTTCGGTTATACAAACAATGAGTTCAATTCCGGCATCGGCGGCTTCCATCACGGCATCGGCAGCGAAAACGGAAGGAACGAAAATAAGGGAAACATTTGCACCGGTTTCTTTTCTTGCTTCCGCCACAGTGTTAAAAACGGGTTTACCGAGATGAATCTGTCCGCCTTTTCCCGGCGTTACTCCACCCACAATATTCGTTCCGTATTCCAAACATTGACCGGCGTGAAAAGTTCCTTCTTTGCCCGTAAATCCCTGAACAAGAACTTTTGAATTTTTACCGACGAGAATACTCATGATAATTCTCCTTTCGCCGCTTTAACGGCTTTTTGAGAACCGTCTGCAAGATTGAATGCGGGAATAATATTTTCCAAAGAAGCATTTTGCAAAATTTGTGCGGCTTTTTCGGCATTTGTTCCATCAAGTCTAACCACAATCGGTATTTTTACTTTCGTGGTTTTGATAGCTTCCAGAATTCCGTTGGCAATTCGGTCGCAACGAACGATTCCGCCGAAGATATTCACGAAAATCGACTTCACATTTTTATCTCTTAAAATTATTTGAAAACCTTTGGCAACGGTCTCCGCCGTAGCTGTTCCGCCCACATCAAGAAAATTTGCCGGTTCTCCGCCTTCATGTTTGATAATATCCATCGTTGACATCGCCAAGCCGGCGCCATTTACCATACAACCGACATTCCCATTCAATTTCACATAACTCAATCCGTAATGTCCCGCTTCCAGTTCCGCCGGATCTTCTTCATCCGGGTCTCTCATTGCCAGAATTTCCGGATGACGAATCAAAGCATTGTCATCAAAACCGATTTTGGCATCCAAAGCAATGAATTTGCCGTTTTCTTGCAAAACCAAAGGATTAATTTCAATCAGATTGGCATCCTTTTCCCGATAAACTTTATATAGTTTTGCGGCAAATTGAGAAAAATCTTTCATCTGTTCTTTGGGAAGTTTGAGACCATAACCAAGTTTGCGAGCATGAAACGATCGGAAGCCAATTAACGGATCAATTCTCACTTTAATGATCTTTTCGGGAGCTGAAGAAGCAACTTCTTCAATTTCCACGCCGCCTTCCGAAGAAGCAATCATCACCGGCATTTCCGAAGTTCTATCCAAAACCATTCCCAAATAATATTCTTTCTTGATATCTATGGCTTTTGTAATATAAACTTTTTTTACAATTTTTCCTTCAGGACCGGTTTGATGAGTAACCAGTTTTTTCCCTAAAATGCGTTTAACATGTTCTTCAACTTCGGCAGGAGAATTGGCTAATTTTACGCCGCCCGCTTTTCCTCTTCCTCCTGCATGAATTTGAGCTTTTACGACCCATTGGCGCCCGCCGAGTTCCGTTACGGCAGTCATTGCTTCCTTCAAAGAATCGACCACAATTCCGGAAGGCACCGGCACTCCGTAATTTGCTAAAATTGATTGTGCCTGATATTCATGAATATTCATAATTCTCTCTTTTAATGATTTTCTTCGCACAATTCCAAAAGAACACCGTGAGACGATTTGGGATGAACAAAAGCAATATCGGCATTGTGTGCGCCTTTTCGTGGTTCTTTATCAATGAGTCTGATTCCTTTTTCTTCGGTTTCTTTTAGACTTTGGCGAAGATTATCCGTTTCCAAAGCCAAATGATGAATCCCTTCTCCACGCTTTTCGATATATTTGGCAATCGGGCTTTCCTCCGAAGTAGCTTCCAAAAGCTCAATTCTTACTTCTCCGATTTGAATAAACGCAACTCGAACTTTTTGGGAAGGAACTTCCTCTATCGAATCCACTTTTAAACCCAATTTTTCATAAAATTGTATCGCTTCCTCTAAATTTTTTACGGCGATTCCGATATGGCTGATTTGTTTCAACATACAGATAACCGTTTTTTACTCTTCTTCCTTATATTCGTCAGCTAATTTGAAACCGAGTTTAAGTGCTTTCATATTCAAATCCACATATCGAGCTTTAACCGAATTTTTTACGGCTTCTTTCAAGGAATTTTCCGTAACAACCTTTGTTTTTCGCACTAAAAAAGCAAGCGAAAGAATATTGGTCGGTAAAGCGGATCCCAATTTTTCCGTGGCAATATTCGTAAAAGGCAATTCAAAAATCGTGGCTTCGGTATAAGCAATATTTTTAACAAAAGTGTTATCCGCTATCAATATGCCGTTATCTTTCAGATTTTCGACATATTTGTCACAGGCTTCCTGAGTGAGAGCCAAGAAGATATCGAAATGAATTGCTTCCGGAAAATAGAAATTTTCGTTACTGATAATAACATCCGCTCTGGAAGCGCCTCCGCGCGATTCAGGTCCATAACTCTGAGTCTGGGTCACTTTCATTTTGTCCAACACTGCCGCTCTGGCAAGTATGATTCCAGCGGTTATTAAACCTTGTCCGCCGCTTCCGCTCAATCTTATTTCTTTTTTAAAATATTTTTCTCTCATTTGCCTTGCTCCTCAGGTTTTTGAAACATTTTCACAAGTTCTGCATATTTTTCGGTATATTCCGGTTTGTTTTCCTGCACAAAAATTCCGCGAGGATATTTGAATTTCTTTTCTTCTTCGGACAGTTTTTCATATTGAGCAATCGGTAAAGAATTGTCCCTCATATCAATCATCATCTGAGCCGGTGTTCCTTTTTTGTTCAATCTGCCGTAAATGACGGGACAAGCACTGATAATGTCAACTACGGAAAATCCTTTATGCTCGAATGCTTTTTCAATATATTTTTTTGCCTCAATGGCATGATAAGCGGTCGTGCGTGCCACAAAAGTAGCTCCGGCTCCGATAGCCAATTTACAAATATCGAAAGTGGAATCAATATTTCCGTAAGGTGAAGTCGTCGCTTTGTCTCCGGTCGGAGTAGTCGGTGAAAACTGTCCGCCCGTCATTCCGTAAATATAATTATTAATGACTATGACGGTTATATCGATATTTCTGCGAGCCGCATGAATGAAATGATTTCCGCCGATTGCAGTCGAATCTCCGTCTCCGGTGATTACCATCACTTTCATATGCGGTTTGTACATTTTTATGCCGGTCGCATAAGCTATTGCTCGTCCGTGTAAACTGTGCAAAGTGTTGAAATCCACATACACGGGCATTCTGCTGGAACATCCGATTCCGGAAACCATTGCAATATTGTCCCGTTCATATTTCAAATCTTCAATTGCCCGAATAACAGTTCCCAAAACAATTCCGTTGGAACATCCGGGACACCAAACATGCGGAAACTTTTTCTCATGTCTAAGATATTTATGAATTACTTTTTGCGGAATTTGTGCCATTTATCTAACCTCCCTGAACAGATTCACAATTTCTTCAGGAGTAATGATTTCTCCGTTGTTTTTTTGAAGTTCGACGATTTTTCTTTTTTTCTGTTTGGAATAATTCCAAACTCCACCCATTACTCGTTTCAATTCTCTGGAAAGTTGTCCCTGATTTAGTTCGGCGACAATGATTGTTTTCATGTCAAATAGATATTTTCTAACTGCATCATCCGGGAAAGGCCAAATAGTGAGAGGACGAAGCATTCCCACTCTTCTTCCCGCTTTTCTAAGAATATTCACGGCTTCTTTGGCGGCTCTCGAAGAAATTCCGGCGGCAAAAATAGCTCGAGTCGCATCTTCCATCATATAACTTTCTATTTGAACCAAGTCGTCAATATGGTGCAAAATTTTATTTTTCAAACGTTCCATCAAAGTTTCTATTTCGTCGGCTCGGTTTGTCGGAAAGCCTCGTTCATCATGCGCCAAACCGGTTACATGAAATCTATAACCTTCCCCATAACTTGCCAAAGGAGAAATATATTTCGGATTATTTTTATAATGTTTATACCATTCCGGAGGAATTGTCGGCTTTATTCTGTTGATTATTTTTACCTTTTCCAAATCCGGTAAAACTACCGCTTCCCGCATATGACCGAGAACTTCATCGGAAAGAAGAACAACGCAAGTCCTGTATTTTTCGGCGAGATTAAAAGCTCTAATCGTTAATTCATAACTCTCCAAAACGGAATTGGGATAGAGAACAATCGCGGGCGTATCACCATGATTTCCCCAACGAGCTTGCATAATATCTGATTGGGAAGGACTGGTCGGCAATCCGGTGCTGGGACCTCCGCGCATTACATTAACAACAACACACGGAACTTCCGCCATTTTTGCAAAACCAATTCCTTCCTGCATCAGCGAAAATCCCGGTCCGCTAGTTGCCGTCATTGCTTTTGCTCCGGCTAAAGAAGCTCCTATAATTGCGGAAATGCTGGCAATTTCATCTTCCATTTGGATAAATTTCCCACCTTTTTTAGGTAATTCTTCTGAAAGAATTTCGGCAATTTCCGTGGAGGGTGTAATCGGATAACCGGCAAAAAAATCCACTCCGGCAGCCAAAGCTCCCAAAGCAATGGCTTCGTTGCCTTGCATTAATACCATTTCCTGTTTCTTCGAAGAAGTTTCTTTTATTTTATTTTTTGCCATTTTTCCTCCTTACCTTTTAGCCCCGGTTATGGCAAAATTAGGACACAATCTATCGCAAGTTTCGCAGTGGATGCATTTTTCCGGATGTTTTACATAAGGATAACCGTCCGGTCTTGCGGCTAAAACGTTTGTCGGACAAAATTCTATACAAATTCCACATTTAACGCACCAATCGTAATAAATATAAACCGGAGTTTTTTTATAATCTCCCTCCGATTTTACATCATTCACTTCCACTTCCATCTTTACAGGAGAATCTTCCTGTTTGATAATGGTTCCTTCCCGATGTTTCTCTACTTTATCGGACATATTACCTCCGTTATGTAAATTGAATTATCTTTGGTTTATCAGTATTTTTTACAACTATTGAATGTTTGATATTGTAATAATGAGCATTATTTTGCTCAATTTCTTGAGATTCCATTTTGAATTTGGCTCCGGAAATTTATATTCCTTCCAATTCGAAAATCCTGTCCCGGATTTCGGCGGCTTTCTCGAATTCGAGATTATCAGCCGCTTTTTGCATTTCTTTTTTTAACAAATCAATTACCTTTTCTTTTGAATCCAAGCTCAGATATTCCAGGAAATCTTCCCGCTTTTCCTTATCTTTTTTCCGAGCTTTTTGAAAATTTTCGGCAACAGTTGTAGAAGCCATTATGTCGTCAATATTTTTTTTGATTGAAGCGGGAGTTATTTTATTTTTTTCATTATATGTTATCTGTTTTTGTCTTCTCCTGTTTGTCTCTTCAATTGTTTCGCGCATCGCTTCCGAAATTTTCTCCGCATAAAAAATCACTTTTCCTTCCACATTCCGAGCGGCTCTTCCGGCAATCTGAATCAACGACCTCGTGGAACGCAAAAAACCCACTTTATCGGCATCAAGAATGGCAACCAAAGAAACTTCCGGTAAATCCAAACCTTCGCGAAGCAAATTTATTCCCACCAAAACATCAAATTCTCCGAGTCGCAAATCCCGTATTATTTTAGACCGTTCAATCGTTTTGATTTCACTGTGAAGATAACGAGTCTTAATTCCGGCTCGGGAAAGATACTGACTCAAATCTTCCGCCATCCTTTTCGTAAGAGTCGTAACCAATATTTTTTGTTTTAGCGGAATTCGTTTGCGAATTTCTTCCAATAAATCGTCCACTTGATTGGCATGTCGCGAATAATTTTCAATTCCCGAACAATATCCGATTTCCCGCATCATTTCCAAATCAAAATTTGTGCGTTGTTCTATTCTTTGAGCTTCCAGAAGTTTGTTCCTTTTTTCAAAGTAACGAATTCGTTCTTTCAATTCCTCTTTGATAGAAGCAATTGCTTTTTCCAAAGTTTCCTTGGAAGTAATAAAATGATTTGCCGGATAGATCGGATATTCTTCCACTTCTTCCAAAACTTTATTTGTGAGGGGATTGATTCTGGTTATTCGTTCAATTTCATCTCCGAAAAATTCCACCCGAATGGAATGTTCCAAATAAGCTGGAAAAATATCCACAACATCACCGTGAACTCTAAATGCTCCGCGTTCAAAAGAAATATCGTTCCTTCCGTAATGAATGGATACTAATTTTTTTAGAAGCAAATCTCTTTCAATAATATCTCCTACCTTGATTCTAACAAGAGCTTGGCGATATTCTTCCGGAATACCCAATCCGTAAATGCAAGAAACGCTGGCAACGATAACAACATCTCTTCTTTCCATTAAAGACATAGTTGCATGAAGACGTAATTTTTCTATTTGGCTGTTAATGTCCGCATCTTTTTCAATATAAATATCACGACCGGGAATGTATGCTTCCGGCTGATAATAATCATAATAGCTTATAAAATATTCTACCGCATTTTGAGGAAATAAAAGTTTCAATTCTCCGTAAAGTTGAGCGGCAAGTGTTTTATTGTGTGAAATCACCAATGTCGGTTTGTTTATTTGTGCTATAACATTGGCAATGGTAAATGTTTTTCCCGAACCGGTAACGCCCAGAAGAGTTTGGAATTTATTGCCCTCTTTTATTCCTTCGACCAACTCGGCAATTGCCTGTGGTTGGTCTCCGGTCGGTTTATAATTCGAAACTAATTTAAAATTTTTCATGGTTTTGTTTTTTCAAACGAATAATTTTTCCGCAAGATTTTTTTCATTCTTTTTCCTTGGACAGAATATTCCCCAAGTTGTCCCGTTTTTGCCCCACTTTTTTCTTATGGTAATTTTACTCTCTCTAAATCAAAAAGTCGTTGTAGATTT
>NATF01000025.1 GCA_002085205.1 Candidatus Cloacimonas sp. 4484_275
GTTTGGCAACAATAAAAAACGGTTTGAGGAAATATGACGGAACCATTGTTCATAAAAGTATTTTGACAAAAGAAGAAATCGATGCGTTGCTGCAAAAATTCAGGCATTCCACCGATTCGCAAATTTCCGAACTGATGCCTTTCGAGCCTCTGAGAGCCGATATTATTATCTGCGGCACCATTATCGTGAAAGAAATTATTGATTATTTTATGTTTGATAAAATGTTATTTTTAAAGCATCAGCAGGGAGAACCGAAAGAAATAAAAATCAAAGGCGAGATTATCGGCGGAAACCGATTTACTTTTATCGCGGGACCCTGCACAATTGAAAATTACGAAGATTTGAAAAAGATTGTTTTGCATTTGAAAAACATCGGCATAAAATTTTTTCGCGGCGGCGCATACAAATTACGCACATCTCCATACAGTTTTCAAGGTTTGGGAAAAAAAGGATTGGAATACATAAAAAAAGTGAGCGACGAAACCGGTATGATTTCCGTGTCCGAAATTGTTTCCGTGGAAGATGTCCAACTGATGAGCGAATATGTGGACATTATTCAAGTCGGAACAAGAAATATGCACAATTACAGACTTTTGGCTCGTCTCGGAAAAGTTTCCAATCCCGTAATTTTGAAACGAGGAATGAGCAGTACTATCGAAGAATGGCTTTTTGCCGCCGAACATATTTTGGAAGCGGGAAATCAAAATGTGATACTTTGCGAACGCGGCATCAGGACTTTTGAGAATTTCACTCGAAACACCCTTGATATTTCCGCAATTCCGGCGGTGAAATCTCTCAGCAATTTGCCGATTATCGTCGATCCTTCTCACAGTTCCGGACGCCGAGAAATGATAAAATCTCTCAGTTGGGCGGCAACGGCGGCGGGAGCAGACGGACTTCTCATCGAAACACATTTCTCGCCGGACACAACCGTTTGCGACAGCAAACAGACAATCGATTTTGACATGTTGGAAGAAATTTATGCGAAAATTCCGCTCTTAACTTCCTTGTGGCAAAAATAATTTCAAAATGAGGGCAGATTTTTTCAAATGCAAAATTTTTATCCGAAAACAAAAATATTGACAGCAAAAAGTCGGAAAAAATTATGTCTCGGATTTAGTAAATTTATAAGGAAATAGGAGATAGATAAAATGAAAAAAGGAATTCATCCCAAATATGAAAAGGTGATTGTGAAATGTGCTTGCGGAAACACATTCGAAACCAGATCGACCAAAGCCACTCTCAATGTGGAAATTTGTTCCGCTTGTCATCCCTTTTACACCGGTCAGCAAAGAACCATCACCAAAGCCGGTCGAGTGGAAAAATTCAATAAGAAATACAATATTAAGCAAAATAATTAGAAATTTATTTTTAATTCGCACCACAATTGTTTGGAATGAGAATTGTGGTGCGTTTTTTTTGGAGAAAATCCCTTATGAACGATAAAAAGAAAGAAATACAAGTAGGCGGTCAAGCGGTTATCGAAGGCGTGATGATGCGCGGACCCGAATACATTGCCACCGCAGTGCGCAGAAAAAGCGGAAAAATCGAGGTAAAGAAAGAAAAATTCGTCAGCGTTACCCAAAACAATAAATTTCTGGGATTTCCGATAATTCGCGGTTTCGTTTCTCTTATCGAGATGCTGATAATCGGTTTCAAATCTCTGAGCTTTTCCGCCAAGAGAGCGGAACTGGATTGGGAAGAAGACGAGAAAAAAAACAAAAAGAAGAAGAAGGAAAAATCCGAATCGAGAAAAAAAACAGAAGAATTTTTCAGCTATGTTTTTGCTTTCGGTTTGGCTTTCCTGCTATTTGCCTTTTTGCCTTACAAAATTTCATATCTGATGAATTTGAGCAAAGAAAATATCTATTTTAATCTTGTTGCCGGCACCATCAGAATTGTTTTTTTTGTCGTCTATATTCGCATCATCAGTTTGATGAAAGATGTTCACCGTATTTTTGAATATCACGGAGCGGAACACAAATCCGTTTACGCCTATGAAAACGGCAGTAAACTCATACCCGCGGAAGTTCAAAAATACTCGACTTTGCATCCGCGCTGCGGAACGAGTTTCATTTTTTTTGTTCTGCTGGTCTCTATTCTGATATTTTCCATAGTGGATACTTTGGTTGCAAAATTCATCGGTTTCCCGTCCATTTTTGTCAGACTCGGTTACCACCTGCTTTTGGTTCCTTTCATTTCCGGAATTTCTTATGAAGTTCTCAAACTTTCCAGCAAAAATATAAATCATCCGTTGGTAAAATTGATGACCGCGCCGGGATTGGCTCTTCAAAGAATAACCACTCAGCCGCCGGACGACAAACAACTTGAAGTGGCGATTGTGGCAATGAAAAGCGCTCTGGAAATGGATGTTTCCGATTATGACAATATCGAATTTATCAAGGAATGAGAGATGGTTTCCGAAGAAAAAATTTCATCATTAAAAAAGGAATACGAGCAACTTAAAGAAGAAATTTACGATCCGGCAAAAATGTCGGACAGACGATATTATAGCAAGATTTCACGCAGATTTAAAGAACTGGAAGAAATCCTAAGTTGCTGGAACGAAATAAACGAACTGAAAAAAAACATCGCTGAAAATAAAGAATTAATCAAGCAGGAAAAAGATGAGGAATTAATCGCTCTTGCTCGCGAAGAAATAGAAGAAGCGGAAGAAAAATTAAACGAAAAAAGCGAATATTTAAAAAATCTGCTGATTCCAAAAGACCCGAATGACGAAAAAGATGTCATTGTGGAAATCCGAGCGGGAACCGGCGGTGAAGAAGCGGCTCTTTTCGTTGCCGATCTCTATCGAATGTATTCTTATTATGCGGAAAAAAAAGGTTGGAAATTAAATGTGATTTCTTCCAATCCGACCGGAGTCGGTGGTTTCAAAGAAATAATTTTTTCGCTTTCCGGCGAAAATGTTTACGGAGATATGCGTTTTGAAAGCGGAGTTCATCGCGTTCAGCGCGTTCCGGAAACCGAATCGCAAGGAAGAGTTCATACTTCCGCAATCAGCGTGGCGGTGCTTCCCGAAGCCGACGATGTCGATGTGGAAATAAACGAAAAAGACTTGAAAATCGATGTTTATCGCTCTTCCGGTCACGGCGGACAGAGCGTAAATACAACCGATTCCGCCGTACGCATAACTCATCTTCCCACGGGTTTGGTCGTAACTTGTCAGGACGAAAAATCGCAACTAAAAAACAAGAACAAAGCTCTCAAAGTTCTTCGTTCCAGATTGCTGGATTTGGAAATAGCCAAACAAGAAGCGGAAATCGCTCAATCTCGCCGTTCGCAAGTGGGAACGGGAGACAGAAGCGCCAAAATCAGAACATATAATTTTCCGCAATCGCGCGTTACCGATCATAGAATAAATTTGACATCATACAAACTGAACGATATTTTGGCAGGTGAATTGGATGAGTTCATTGAAGCTCTGAAATTGGCGTATAGAAATGAAAAAGTCGAAAATTAGTTTGTGGGTTCAAAATAAATAATGGAATCAGACAGTATAAGTTCCGATAATAATTTCAAATTTCCGATAACCTTCTCAAAAATTCTTATGTTAAGGCTGAGATGTTTATAATTTCCCTTTTATTGGTTTTTGTTTTTTTTCTGTTAGCCGCCTTTTTTTCCGGCATTGAAACCGGTTTGATTTCTTTCGACAGAATCAAATTGGAAAACGAAGCGAAAAAGGATAAGAAGAAAAAACAGATTCTTGATTTTTTGGAAAATCCGAACAGACTGTTCGGCACAACTCTTTTCGGCACAAATATTTCCATCGTGATCGTTTCATCTCTTTCCGTATTTCTGTTTCATTACCTCTCGGAAAAAGGAAATTTGTCCGTTTCCCAGCATTCTTGGACACTTATTTTAACAATTCTGATTCTTATCTTTGCCGAAATCATTCCCAAGGCTCTTTATCGCGAAATTCCCAATAAATTGGTAACACGCTCGTTTTCTTTTCTCAAATTTTTCAGTGTCATTTTCACACCGTTCGTTAAGTTCGTGGAAGCGCTAAATTCCTTGCTTGCCAATATCTTGCATCTGGAAAAGGAAAATAGTTTTCATCTTATTTCCAAAGAAGACCTCAGTTTTCTTTTGGCGGATGTGAAACACGAAGAAGAATTTCAGGAAGACCAACGCGATATGTTGGAAGATGCTTTGGAATTTTCCGAATTGAAAGCGGAAAATGTGATGATTCACCGCACGGAAATTGTCGCTCTTTCCGAAGACGCAACTGTGGACGAAATCATAAAAATCGCCAAAAAAGAAGGTTATACCAGATTTCCGGTTTATAAAGACAACCTTGATAATATTACGGGAATTTTGATTATTTACGATTTATTGAAGAAAAAGCGAAAAGAAAATTTGCGGGCGGCGGATTTTGTCAGAGAGGCATATTTTGCGCCCGAAACGATGAATGTGAATACGCTTCTCACGGAAATGCAAACGAAAAAGAAAAGTATGGCAATCATCGTGGACGCTTACGGCGGAACAGCCGGACTCGTTACCATCGAAGACATTTTGGAAGAAATCGTCGGTGAAATCGAAGATGAATACGACATCGCCACTCAGGAAGTGAAAAAAATAGACGATAAAACATTTTTGGTTCAGGGATTTGTGGAAATAGATTTTCTGAACGACGAATATGAAATGAATCTTCCCGAAGGTGATTATGAAACAATTGCCGGTTTGATAATCGATAGAATTGCCAGAATTCCCACGGGAAAAACCAAAATTAAAGTCGGCGATTGGCTTATCGAAATCGTGCAAGTTACTAACAAAAAAATAGAAAAAGTGTTAATGAAACGCATCCGGGACGAATCCAAACGGGAAAACGATGATAATCAAAACTAATGTACTCTCCCCAATCTCGCCTCACGAGGCGGAATTTAGAAAGAATGTTTTTATCACTATCAACCAAACAAAGATAATTTCTATTTCCAAAGAAAGCGCCAACGGAGATTTTGAAGATTTTTCCGATTGTGTCTGCATTCCCGGTCTGATTGACACTCATGTTCATCTTTCGCAATTTTATGTGCGCGGAAAACACAGTTCCGACCTGCTGGATTGGTTGCAAAAATATATCTTCCAAGCCGAATTAAAATCAAAAGACGAAAGTTACGCTCGTAAAATCGCCGAAGATTTTTTTTCGGCAACCGTCAAAGCGGGAACAACTACCGCCGTCATTTATACGGCGCCTTTCAAACAAGCTTGTGAAAGTGCTTTTGAAATTGCCAAAGATTTCGGTGTCAGAGCAATCATCGGCAAAACAATGATGGATTGCAATTCTCCGGATTTCCTTCGGGAAAGCACGGAAAAATCGCTGAAAGAAAGCATTGAACTTTTTGAAAAATGGAATAAATCCACTCCACTTTTGGAATATGTCTTTTCTCCGAGATTCGCTCCCGTTTGTTCATCAAAACTAATGAAATCCGTGGGAGAATTTGCCCGTAAAAATAACGCATACATTCAAACTCATCTTTCGGAAAATCCCGATGAAATAAAATTGGTAAAAAAACTCTTTCCACAATTTGACAGTTATACGGAAGTTTACGAAAAACACGGAATTTTGGGAGAAAAAACGATTCTCGGTCATGTGATTCATATTTCGGAAAAAGAGTTGAACATCATAAAAAATACAAACAGCAAAATCGCTCATTGTCCCGATTCCAATTTCTTTTTGAAGAGCGGAGCATTTCCATACGAAAGGATAAAAAACACCGGAATCGAAATGGCACTTGCCTCCGATGTTGCCGCCGGAACTTCGCTTTCCATGTTCAATGTAATGAAAATGTTTAATTACCGTCAGGACAATTATGTTGTTTCTCCGCAGGAAGCTTTTTATTACGCGACTTTGGGCGGAGCAAAAATTTTAGGAAAAGATAATATTATCGGTTCCGTGGAAATCGGCAAAGAAGCGGATTTAACTTTTCTAAAAATTCCCGATATTGCCGAAAAAAATAAAGATACACTTCTTTCGGAATTGCTTTATTTGGGAACGGAAAAAAAAATAAAAGCGGTATTTGTAGCCGGAAAAACATTTCCGAAATTTAATTTTCAAAAATATTGACGAATAATTCATTCGAATTTAGGAAGCTCCGGTAATCGAATGAAGGAGAAAATGATGGAAAAAATTCTGAAAATTTCTGAGTTGTTAAACAAAGATTACATCATCGATATTCGTTCGGACAATAAAGAAGGTGCCCTGAAAGAACTTTTGGATGTTATTTGTAAAAACGAACGCATTACCGATTGCAAAACCTTTTCCCGCGAAATATTCAACCGGGAAAAATTGATGAGCACCGGTATCGGTTACGGAATCGCCATTCCCCACGCTCGACACAAAACGGTTAAAGATTTCGTAATCGCATTGGGACGAAAAAAAGAGGGTTTGGAATACGAATCAATAGACGATAAACCGGTAAAATTGATTTTTATGATCGGCGCTTCCGATAAACAAGATAAAGATTACATCAGGGTTCTTTCCCGTTTAATGCTCAGATTGAAAAATCCTGATTTTGTGAAAAAACTTCTTAAGAATCTCTCAATGTTATCAACACGATTACTCTTTCTTTTCTAGGTTTCGGAATCGGCGGCGAATTGAAATTGAAAGAATTGAAAAAATTGGGAAAATCAATAATTGTTATCGTCTTGTTTGAAGCTACCGCCGCTTTTTTAGTTGTCGGAATTGCCACCGGATTTCTTCTGAAAAATATTTCTTTGGGCTTGATTTACGGAGCGTTGGCTTCGGCGACCGCTCCCGCCGGCACCGTCGATGTGATTCGGCAATACAAGGCAAAAGGCAACTTAACTTCGACTCTTTACGCAGTAATGGGATTGGACGATATTTACGCTCTTCTTATTTATACTTTATCCATTCCTTTGGCAATAATTTTGCTCGGCGGAAAACAAGCGGCAGCCAATACTTCCGTTTTTTCGTCTTTGGCACATGCCGGCTTGGAAATTTTGCTGGAATTAGGTATCGGAACGGCAGTAGGCTTTATTCTGATTCTTATCGCCAAAAAAATCCATAACAGAACGACTCTTCTGCTTTTTACTCTCGGAATTATTTTGATGAACTGCGGCATTTCGGAAATATTGGAAATTTCTCCGATATTGCTGAATATGGCGGTTGGAATTGTTGCGGTAAATTACCATTCTATGGTTGCCAGAAAAATATTTTCCGCTCTCGGAGATTGGTCGCCGCCCATTTATGTTTGGTTTTTTGTTTTGGTAGGAACACGACTGGATTTTCATTTAATCGTGATTTACGCTCCGCTTGTAGCGGTTTATATTTTGGCTCGTTCTTTGGGAAAATGGAGCGGAGCTTTTGTGGGAGCAAAATTATCTCACGCTCCCCAAACCACCGTAAAATATTTGGGTTTCACATTGTTATCTCAAGCCGGCGTTGCCATCGGTTTGGCATTGGCGGCAGCCAATTCTTTAACGGAAATCGGTTTGAAAAACGCCGCAAAACAGGTAATGGGAGTGATGACGGCAACTACTTTTCTGATAATGTTAATCGGACCCGTCCTGGCAAAAATTGCTCTCGTAAAAGCAGGCGAAACCCATGTCAAGGAGTGAAGAAATGTTCATGATTTTACAAATAAACAGAGAAAAATATCTTGATGATGTGCTGATGGCTCTTGCCGAAATCGGCGTGGAAGACCCAATTGTTTTAGCAGGCGAATCGCTCGGACACAAACTCGCTTTCGATATGCCGCTTTTTGCCGGTTTTCGCCAAACTTTGGGAAGAGAAAAAAATTACACCAAAATCATCATGGCAACGGTACAAGAAGAAGATGTCGATTTTATGCTGGAAGAATTGAAAAGTGCCGGTGTTGATTTTCATGAAGATGAAATCGGTAAAATCGATGATTAACACAAGCCTTTCGATTAACCTAAAAACCGGTGGTGTTATCTGAGTTCGATTATTCGGAGGAATAATGAAAATTATCGAATGCGTTCCTAATTTCAGCGAAGGAAGAGATCGCAAAATTTTGGATGCAATTGCCGCCTCAATTAAAGCGGTAAAAGGAGTAACACTGCTTGATGTCGATCCGGGTGCCGATACTAACAGAACGGTTTTTACTTTTGTGGGAGAACCGGATCCGGTAATCGAAGCCGCTTTTCAGGCGATTAAAAAAGCGGCGGAACTTATTGATATGAGCAAGCACAAAGGCGCTCATCCGCGTATGGGAGCAACCGATGTTTGTCCTTTTGTACCCGTCTCCGAAGTAACAATGGAAGAATGCGTGGAATACGCTCATCGGCTTGGAAAAAGAGTAGGAGAAGAACTTGAAATTCCGGTTTATTTTTACGAATATGCGGCAACCAAACCGGAATGGAAAAATTTGGCGGAAGTTCGCAAGGGTGAATATGAAGCTCTTCCCGAAAAAATGAAAGATCCATATTGGAAACCGGATTTCGGTCCTCAAAAATTCAACGCAAAAGCCGGAGCAACCGCAATTTCCGCGCGTGAATTTTTGATAGCTTACAACATTAATCTAAACACGCGCGACAAAAAGAAAGCACACGATCTGGCTTTGGATATTCGAGAAAAAGGAAGATTTCTTCGCGACAAAAAAGGAAAAATCGTTAGAGACGAAAACGGAAACAAAGTTCGTAAACCGGGAATTTTCAAATTTTGCAAAGCGGTCGGATGGTATATCGAAGAATACAACCGCGCCCAAATCAGCATAAATTTAACAAATTACAAAGTTACACCGCCGCATTTGGTTTTGGAAAAAGTACGCGAACTTGCTCGCGAAAAAGGAATTCAGGTAACCGGCAGTGAATTGGTCGGTCTAATTCCCAAAGAGGCACTTGTCATGGCTGGAAAATATTATCTGAAAAGAATGGGAGAAAGCGCCGGGATTCCGGAAAAAATGATAATCGAAACCGCTGTTCAATCGATGGGACTTGATGATTTGGCTCCTTTCGATATTAATGAAAAAGTTATTGAATACGCAATCGCTCAAAAAGATAATTTGATAAATAAAACCATTTTGGATTTTTCCGATGAGCTTTCCACCGATTCACCGGCTCCCGGCGGTGGCAGCGTCGCCGCTTTGTGCGCTTCGCTTTCCGGCGCTTTGTCGGCAATGGTTTCCAATTTAACCGTTGGTAAAAAAGGATATGAAAAAGTATGGGAGAAAGCCGCTGAGTTGGCTGAAACAGGACAAAAAGTGAAAGAAGAAGCTCTTGCGGCAATCGATAAAGACACACAGGCTTTTTATGAAATGATGGACGCTCTTCGACTTCCCAAAAAGACGGAAGAAGAAAAGAAAATTCGGGAAAAAGCAGTTGAGGAAGCCACGGAAAAAGCAATTTTAATCCCTCTGGAAACCCTGGAAATTGCGGAAAAAGCCGTTCAACTTGCGGCTGAAGTTGCCGAAATCGGAAATGAAAATGCCCTCTCCGACGCGGGAGTAGCGGCAATAACGGCAAATTCCGCAGCAAAAGCCGCTTACCTGAATGTAAAAATAAACATGA
>NATF01000026.1 GCA_002085205.1 Candidatus Cloacimonas sp. 4484_275
AAGGCTCGTATAGGAATGAACGCTCAATCTGTTGCTCACATTATGATAATAGTTTTTATAATTTTAGGAAATATCGGTTATTTCCTGACCCGTAAGAACAAAAATCAAGGTTAAAAAAGGAGGAATCGATGTTTGAAATAATAAGTAATACAGTAGCCGCATTTTTAACCCTGTGCATATTTTCTTTTCTTTATAAAGATAATCCGTTTTATAAATTTGCGGAAGCTCTTCTGGTTGGTGTTTCAATGGGATACGCGATTCCTCTGGTTTTCGAAAATGTTTTCATTCCGTATGCTTACAGACCGATTTTCTTGAGCCATAATTACATTATAATTATTCCGGCTTTCATTGGTATTCTCTATATTTTCCGTTTTAGCAAAAATCTCAGTTGGCTTTCCCGATATCCGATTGTATTCTTTATGGGTATTGTGGGAATGGGCGTTCCGATGTCGATGCATTCGTCGGTTCTCGTTGGCGCTTCGTTCGGTTATACCGTGATGGCTCGTCTTTCTCTGTTAATCGGAAGAATTCAATTCTTGCTCGGTGATTGGCTTGGTTTGATTAAATAAAGTAGAATGCATTGAAAAGCCTCGCAAAATTTATAAATTTTGCGAGGCTTTTTATTCGGAAGATTATTGGCGAAAACTCTCCAAAATATTCACAAGCTGTTCGGTTAAATTTTTCCTTCCGAAGCGACTAATTGTGGTTTTATCTGGTGAAATTATTTTTTCCCTGTTTTGATAAATTTTTGTTAAATATTCGACGATTCCGTTTAAGTCATTATAATCGAACATGGTGCCGGCTTTCGATTCTCGCAAAATTTCGGCGGGCTCGGAGTTTACCGGTCCCACGCCTAAAATCGGAACTCCGGCGCCGATGTATTCGAATATTTTTCCGGTAATGATTCCCTCGTTATTTTTTACATTGTTGATAATCAAGAGTAGTAGAGACGATTCTTTCATCAATTGCACAACCTGTTTGTGCGGTACATAGGAATAAAATTTCACAATTTTTTCAGGATCGTTTTTATAAAGGAGTCGTTTTATTTCTTCGTTTATATTTCCGTAGAAATTCATTTTTATATTTTTTATCCCTTTTTTTCGCAGTTCATAGACTGCCTTCAGCACGATTAAAGGGTTGGATTCCACCGGCAAAGTTCCAAGGTAGTTTATCAAAAATTCATTGTCTTGTTTTGCGGGAAAGATGTTTTCAAAATCGCTTTCGTCAAAACCGTTTCTCAGCAAAAACATCTTTTTGTCGTTTCCCAAATCCGAAATAATTTTTCGCGAAACCGCAAGCACTAAGTCGCAATTTGTAACCACTTTTTGCTCTAACCGTTTATCCAATTTTGTGGCAAGTAGTGTTCTTTTGGCGCTTTTTAGATAGCCCATTGTAGTCCATGGGTCACGAAAGTCGGCAATCCATTTTACGGGGAACATTTTTTTTAATTTCAAACCTATCAAATGGGTTGAATGCGGAGGACCGGTTGTAATCACATAATCGAACTTGTTTTTGTTTATTTCTTCAACAGCCGCTTTAAAAGCGAATTTGTTCCAAATTATTCTGGCATCCGGAATTATCAAATTCAAACGAATCCAGAGAAGAAGTTTTTTTAGTTGTGAATCATCGCTTTTTGCCTTCATTGTTCCGTAAGGAATTTCCGATTTTTTTCCGAGGATTTTGCGAACAATCCCGTAAAATGTGGGCGTTTTTGTCCGAATTACTTTAATGTTTTTCGGGATTTCGGAAAGAAGAGAATTGTCAATAACCTGATAATCGCCGTTTTCGGTCGTAATAATTGTCGGAAGCCAACCGAATTGAGGCAAATATTTTGCGAATTTAAGCCAACGCTGAACTCCGGAACCGCCAGCCGGAGGCCAATAATAAGTGATTATCAGGATTTTTTTCATTCCGAAATTTCCTATTTTAACTTTTTGACAAATTTTATACCACTAACTTTTTTGTCCAAAAAATTTAGTGGAAAGGAAAAAGTAATGCGTCCGTTAGAAAGAAAATTGCTTCAAAAAATTACCGATAAAGGAATCACTTTCGATGATGTCTTGGAACTTTTGGATAGAACAAGTAAACACGAAATGAACAAAAATTTTCAGGACGATTGTCTTTTTCAAACCAATAAATATTTTGCCAAATTGATGCTTGATTCTCTTCTAAAATATAGACTTATTAAAAAAGAAGGAAACAAGTATTATAAAGTTGAACAAGAAAAGGAAAAAACTCCCGAGTAATTAATCGCTTTCCCATTGCTTTTTTATTTCATAACAACAGATAGCCGCAGAAACCCCGACATTAAGCGAATTTTTCCAACCGGAAAGGGGAATTTGCACAATTTCATCAACGGTCAACAAAGTTTTCTTGGAAATTCCCAAAGCCTCGTTTCCCAAAATAATTGCCAGCGGTTTCGGAAATTTGATTTGGGATATATTTTTTGCGTTGGAAGTGGTTTCCAAGGCATAAACTGCGATTTTTTTCTTTCGCAAAAATTCGATTGCTTTTTCAAGCGTTTCAAAATGTTGCCATCTCACCATTTTTTCAGTTCCCATTGCAGTTTTACATACTTTGGGATTTGCCGGAGTCGGAGTGTAACCGCAAAGCAAAAGTTCGGAAATGCCGAAACATTCCGCCGTACGAAAAATTGAGCCGACATTAAAAGATGAGCGCAGATTATCCAAAATCAAAAACAACGGAATTTTATTTGTTTTTAATTTTTTTCCGTCACGGTTAAAAATCAGAAAATCTTCGTCTTTCGGATTTTTCCCGAATTTTTGTTCCAGAGGGACAACGAGAGACAAAAATTCTTCCAAATCGGAAACAGTTTCCATCTTTACGGCAATTTTTCCAAAATTGTTTTCGGAAGCCAGCTTTAAACAATTTCCAAATTCCGAAATGAGACTTCTTCTTTTAATTTCATTTTGCCAATTGGTTTCGATTAAACCAATAAATTCCAGCAAAATTTTTTGTTGTTTCTCTTTTGAAAATGATAAAAACTTTTTTTCGGAAAATTTCATAACTTTGTCTTAATTTATTTTGTTCAATGCCGCTTTTAAATTTTCAAGAGAACGCTCGGCTAATTTTGCTTTTTTCAACTTTTTGTCTTTTATTTTTTCCGGTAGCGGCGGTAACAAGCCGAAATTGGCATTAACGGGTTGAAAATTTTTGTTTTCTTTCAATAAATATCTGTAAAGCTGTCCGGAAATAGTGGACTGCGGTAAAACATTCGGGTTAAATTTCGGGCTTTGAGATATTATTAACGAAACCAGCAAACCGCTGAAAACGGATTCCGTATAACCTTCCACGCCGCTTAATTGTCCGGCGACAAAGATGTTCGGTTTGTTTTTCAAAGATAAATCGGGATTGAAAATATGAGGAGCGTTAAGATATGAGTTTCTGTGAATGGAACCAAATCGAAGAAATTCCGCCTTTTCCATTCCGGGAATCAACCGAAATATTTTTTTCTGTTCGCCGTATTTGAGCATTGTTTGGCAACCGACAAGATTGTAAGCGGTTTTTTCTTTATTTTCCGCGCGCAACTGAATTACGGCAAAAGGTCGTTTTTGAGTTTTGGGATTTTCCAAACCTACCGGGCGCATCACTCCGAACCGAAGCGTATCTTTGCCGCGTCGTGCCAATTCCTCGATAGGCGTGCAATTTTCGTAAAAGCGGAAATCGATGTTTTGGAAAAATTGCGTTTCAAATTCGTGTGCTTTATGTTTCTCGGCGTTTTGCAGTGATTCGACGAAACGGTAATATTCTTCTTTCGTGAAGGGACAATTTAAATAATCCGCTTCGCCTTTGTCATAACGGGTTTTTTCATAAATTATGTTTCTGTCCAAACTCTCGGCATCCACAATCGGGGCGATGGCGTCAAAAAAATAAAGATGTTTCTCTCCGATTATTTCCAAAATGTTTCGGGTCAAATTTTCCGAAGTCAAAGGTCCGGTGGCGACAATTGTCGGTTCGTCATCGAGGGCGACAACTTCTTCGCGCCGGACAGAAATATGAGGATGATTTTCGATGAGGTCGGTGATTTTTTCGGCGAAAAGTTTTCTGTCGATTGCTAAGGCATTTCCGGCGGGGACTCTGCATTTTTCCGCAATAGGAAGCAGTTTGCAACCGAGAATTTCCATCTCTTTTTTCAGAAGTCCCGCGGCGGTGGTAATTAATTTTGATTTGAAAGAATTACTGCAAACAAGTTCCGCAAAATATTCCGTTTGATGTGCCGGAGTCCGTTTGTGCGGTCTCATTTCGAAAAGTTCCACTTTCCAACCGGCGTCGGCAAGTTGCAACGCGGCTTCCGAACCGGCAAGTCCGGCTCCGATTATTTTTATTTTTTTCATATTTTCAATAATTTTTCGGATAATCGCTATTTCGGATTTTTAATTTTTCCAATCGATTTTTATTTCGTAAGGAATCGGGTCAATTTCTCCGGCTTTTTTAAAAGCGTTGATGCGAAGAACACAACTGTCACAAACACCGCAGGCAACTTCGTTATTTTTATAACAACTCCAGCTAAGTTCAAAGGGAACATTCAGTTTTTTGCCGATTTGAATTATTTCCGCTTTTGTTTTGTGAATGACCGGCGTCACAATTTTGATTTTTGTCTCGTCTTTGGTGCCGCTGTCTATTGCTTTTTGGAAGTTTCGATAAAAATTTTCCCGACAATCAGGATAACCGGAACTGTCTTCTTCCACCGCACCGATATAAATTCTGTCTGCTCCGATAACTTCCGCCCAACTGGTGGCAATCGTTAAAAGATGAGCATTGCGAAACGGCACATAAGAATTCGGAATTCCTTCCGAACCGTCGTAATTTTTCACATCGATATTTTCGTCGGTGAGACTGGAACCACCGATTTGTTTCAAATAACTCACATCAGCGATGAGAGTATCTTTCGGTTGAAAATAATCGACGATTTTGCGAAATAATTCCAATTCCTTCTTTTCCGTTTTTTGTCCGTAATTCAAATGCAAAAAATAAATTTCTTCGTTTTCTGAGGCGGCAATCGCGGCTGTTACCAAACTGTCCATTCCGCCGCTAACAAGCACAATCGCTTTCATTTTGTTTCCTTCTAATTTTTCTTATTTTTTGAACCTTGGAGTCCATTCGGGAGTAATTTCCAACTCTTGAACAAATCCGTTTTCAAACCCAAGTGTTTCGAGGATTTCAACTGTTTCTTGATATTCCGCCGGCGTGAGAGAACGATTTATTTCCGGAAATTCGCTTGCTCTGTAAGTGGGGTAATATTGCGACATCAAGCTGATATAAGTTTCCTTTCCCAGAGTTTCGGCAATCCACCGCAAAATATTTTCCGTTTGATTTTTGTTCTCGGGAAGCACCAACAACCTGATTAAAAGTCCTTTAACGGCAATTCCGTTTTTATCGATTTGCAAATGTCCGACTTGGCGAAACATCTCTTTTATCGCTTTTTTAGCAATTTCCGGGTAATTTTCCGCATCGGAATATTTTCTTGCCGAAACATCCGAAAAATATTTGAAATCCGGAAGATAAATATCAACGAGACCGGAAAGTTGGCTTAATGTTTCCACTTTTTCATAAGCGTTGGAATTCCAAACGATCGGAATTTTAAGTCCCTTTTCCCTTGCCAAAATAATTGCTTCCCGAATCTGCAAAGCATAATGAGTGGGAGAAACAAGATTGATATTATGCGCTTCTGATTCTTGTAATTCCAACATAATATCGGCAAGTTCTCCGATTGAATACTCTTTGCCCCAACCAAGTTGGCTGATTTGATAATTTTGACAAAACACACAACCGAGATTACAATTGGAAAAGAAAATTGTTCCGCTTCCTCGCGAACCGCTGAGAATCGGCTCTTCACCGAAATGTTTTTGCCAAAGGTTTATTTTCACATTGACGCCGCTTTTACAATATCCTTTTTGAAACCAGCGGTCTATTTCGCAATTGCGAGGACAAATCGTACAGCTTTTCAATTCGTCCAAAACCGTAATAATGTTATTCGGACAGCGAAGAGCAATAGTAATAAAATTCGATTTGGAGTCGGTATAAAGCGGACGATTCTCGGAAAAAGTATCTGCCAATCTTTTTTTTAATTCGTAATATTTTCTGGAAACCAATTCGTTGGTTCGAAGTAAATTACGGAATTTCAGATGGCGATTCCAATTGTCGGATTTGTACTTCACGAAATGAACATGGTGCGTGCTGACTTTTCCGTTTCCTTTTCTGAAAAAATGTCTTCCCGGCACTCCGGCTTCGCCTTTGTATTCATAACCGAGTTCGTTCATCGGCTCGATGTAATTTCCAATTTCATCCAATGATTTTATGCCGATTAGAATATCGATTATCGGTTTGGCGATCATTCCCGGCACGGAAGTGCTGCCGATGTGTTCAATCTTAACCTGATAACCTATTTTTTCCCTGAGCAGTTTTTTTTCTTTCTCGAAATATTCTATCCAACTTTGTTTGTATTCGCTCAATTTAACGATATCGTTTTCCAAACCAATCATTTTTGCATCCATTCTTTTTTTATCCATTGAGCGGCTTCGCGCCAAGAAAGCGGATCGACATACATTGTTTTCTGATTTGTGTAAGTAACATAACCGGCGGGACTTCCTTTCGGTTTGCGAACATAGCGGATTTGGGTGTAATCAACCGGAACATTGGAAGATTTTCCGGCTTTGCTGTGATACGCCGCCAAACGGCAGCAGAGAATTTTTAATTTTTCCGGCAGCTGCAAACGATTGTAATTTCTCAAAATAAGATGCGCTCCGTGAAAAATGCGGGAATGAAACCACCAATCTTGCGGTTTTGCCATTTTAGTTGTAAGAAT
>NATF01000027.1 GCA_002085205.1 Candidatus Cloacimonas sp. 4484_275
AGAGTTCTGCATAATTGGGGATTTTAGAAGTTATTTATAGTGTGAAATTGTCATCCTGAGCGTGGTTATTGTCATCCTGAGCGAAGTCGAAGGATACAATAAGGTAAACATTGAATCATCCTTCGACTTCGCTCAGGATGACAGAACTTAATATAACAAGATATTATCTATTTATTGGTTAGGAGGTAGTCAAGATGATGTTTGAGATTATAACTTATTTGACAATAATGAATTATGAAAAAGACTTATGTCACCTGTTTCAAGGAGGAAGAAATGAAAAGAAAATTTTTGATTTTATTGTTCGGAATAAGTTTCGGTTTAATTATCGCAATTCCGGCTAAAATAAAGTCTTTTACCGATTTCATTATTTCCGATGTCCGACCGCAAATCACAAATGAATTTTTTCAAGGAACAACCGAAATCAGAGAAGAAAGAATGTCCGAACTTTATATGTATGATTGGATTGACGAATCATGGCGAAATTACTTGAAAGCCGTTTTCCATTATGACGAGGAAGATAATCTTTATATTTTGACGGTTTATCATTGGGATAACAACAATTGGTTTTACGATCATAAACAACTTCTCTTTTACGACGAAAATAACAATATTTCCAACATTCGCATCGAATTATGGAATTCGGGATGGGTTCCGTATTATCAATTTTTTTTCGAATATGACGAAAACAACAACAAGACGGAACAATTGGAACAAGAATATGAAATGATGAGCGGCAGTTGGACAAACACTGTTCTTTACACTTTGGATTACAATGAGGATAATTTGGCAGTGCAAACTCTGGAGCAAAATTGGTTTGACGGAGATTGGCAAAACAACGAAAGACAAAGTTTTTCTTACGAAGACACGAATTTAATCCAAACTCTGGTTGAAAATTGGAACGGCGAAAACTGGATAATCAGTTTCCGTTATTCTTATTCTTACGACGAAAACGATAACATGATTGAACGCTTAAAAGAAAATTATCTAAATGAAGAATGGCAGAATGCGGAACTTCTCCTTGATTCTTACGATGAAAACAATAATCTCAGCACGGAATTAATTCAATATTGGTTTATAGACGAATGGTTTAATCTGGATTTGAATTCCTATACTTATAATCAGGAAAACGATATTTCGGAATTATTGTATCAATCGTGGAACGACGAAAGCTGGGAAAATGATTATAAATGGATTTATTTTTACGAGGATGTTTCTTCCGTTGAACCGGACGAATTCGTTACACACGATTTTTCCCTTTCCAATTTCCCCAATCCGTTCAAAAATTCGACGGTTATTTCTTTCAATATTCCCGATAAACAAAACAACCGAACAAGAATTGAAATTTACAATGTAAGAGGGGAAAAAATTAGAAGCTTTCCGATCTCGACCGATTTGAAGTCTTCGACAAAATTGAAAAGCAAAATAATTTGGAATGGAACGAACAATTCCGGCAAAAAAGTTGCGGCGGGAATTTATTTATATCGTCTTATAATCGACGAAAAAACGACTATAAACAAAAAATGTGTTTTATTAAACTGAAAAATTTGGTGAATTAAAAAAACGAGGAAAAAAATCTGTTTCGGGAAAAAGGCAAAATTTTATATTTTTTTAGGAAAAGCAAATTAAGAAATATTAACGATTGAAGTTGACAGATATAACCTGAAAAAATTCTGTCTTTGAAATAAATAAAAATAAAAGGAAGAATTTGAGGAGAAAAGCATGAATTGCCCGAATAGAGAAAAAAACTTAAAATTTTGCAACTGTTCTTATCCTTGCGCAAAAAAGGGAATGTGCTGCGAATGCATTAGTTATCATCGTTCACGCGGCGAACTTCCGGCTTGTTATTTTCCTGATGAAGCGGAAAAAACTTACGACCGTTCCATCGCTTATTTTGTAAAATTAAATTCTTAAAAATATTATTTGTTACGGAGAAAAAAAGAGATCTGATTTGTTCTGCCGAGCTTATCAGCAAAGAAAAAGTTAATTTTATGATTAAAGAAGCTCGCGGACTTCTCTGCGTTCCCATGTTAGCCGAGCGCTTGCAAAAATTAAATATTCCGCTCATGACGGAAGAAAATACGGAAACTCACGGAACAAAATTTACGGTTTCCGTCGATTATAAAAAATCGACAACCGGAATTTCCGCAAAAGAAAGAGCTGCCACCATTCGCGAATTGGCAAATCCTTCCGCAAAACCGGACGATTTTTTGCGTCCCGGTCACATTTTTCCGTTGGTTGCCGAAAAAGGCGGAGTATTGAAAAGAGCCGGTCACACGGAAGCTGCCGTAGATTTGGCGATTTTAGCCGGTTTGCAACCGGTAGGAGCGTTATGCGAAATTATCAATGAAGACGGAGAGATGGCCAGACTTCCGGATTTGGAAAAATTCGCGGCAAAATATGATTTGAAATTGATAACGATTCGCGATTTAATCGAATTTCGCAGAAGAACGGAAAATCTTGTGGAAAAAGTGACGGAAGCAAATTTGCCGACAAAATACGGCGATTTCAAAATAGTTACTTACAAAAGCAAAATTTCCGACGAATATCATATTGCTTTGATTAAAGGAGAAGTTGCCGGAAAGGAAAATGTTCTTGTCCGCGTTCATTCCGAATGTTTAACCGGAGACGCTCTTTTTTCCACGCGATGTGATTGCGGCGAGCAATTGGAATTTTCTTTCAAAGCGATTGCCGAAGAAGGGAGCGGCGTTATTCTTTATATGAAACAGGAAGGCAGAGGAATCGGTTTTCTGAATAAAATGAAAGCATATCATCTGCAAGATCACGGACGAGATACGGTGGAAGCAAATTTGGAACTCGGCTTCAAAGACGATTTGCGGGATTACGGAATCGGCGCTCAAATCCTGAAAGATATCGGTCTCACAACAATCAGGCTTCTCACGAACAATCCTCGCAAACTCATCGGACTTTCCGGATATGATTTGAAAATCGTGGAGAGAGTCCCGATTGAGGTGAAACCGAAAAAACAAAACATAAATTACCTGAAAACCAAAAAACTGAAACTCGGTCACATTTTGAACAAAGTGTAAAATTTCGAGGAATAAATATGGTTTTGCTAAAAGCATTTTTATTTTTGGTCGCTAATCTTTTCATAGGTTTTTTGCTTGTTTTTCTCATAAAGGCTTTTCTTTTTTATCCGAGCAAAGAACTATATTTTTTCGGAAAAAAAGTTCCGTTTACCCCCGCTTTGCTTTACCGAAAAAAAGATTGGCTGATAAATAAAATTACTTCCATGTTGAAAGATTATCTGCGCGATTGCGATAAAACGGACGAACAGACGAAAATTTCCGAATGGGAAATGTTGGCTTATGAAAAAGCGTGGGAAAAATTTTCCGGAATAGAAAGCATCAAAATTATGCCTGCGTTTTTGAGAAATAAAATCCGCCAAATGATGTCCGTGATTATTTACGAAATCGTAAAACAATTTTTCCGCAGTTTCGTGCCGTATTTAATCGCCAGATACAATATCGAAAATTATATCGATTTGCTTTCAAAAAAACTCGATGTGGACACGCTTTTCATATTTTTTAACAAATATATTTTCAAATATATGTTCATGATTTCTTTGGCGTCTTTTTTCCTGATAGGAATTTATAATGCCGTTTTCTATCTGATTGTTCATTAAGAGGAAATATGAAGAAAATTTTTATTTTAATTATTCTGCTGCCCATTTTTTGCTTTGCGCAAGAATACACTTTGGAAAATTTAATCGAAATCGGATTGGAAAAATCGATTGATATCAAAGCCGCAAACACCTCATTTTTAAATTCCGAATCCTCTTTGAGAATAAGCTGGTTGGATTTGCTGCCGAATCTTTCCGTGAATGCTTCCGCTTCCAAATCTCTTTATCCTGAAAACGATTGGATGAAAAACGCGGGAATTTCTTTGAGTAAAAGCATTCTTTCCAATAATCCCGAATATCTCAACATCAAAAAATCTTTGATAAATTTGCAAAAGGCAAAATTGTCCTTACAAAATAGCCGAAAAAAGATTGTTTTTAATATCTTCACTAAATATCTGTCGGTTCTGGAAGCACAAAAAAAATTGGAAATCAGGCAGCAAAATTTGCAACTTCAAGAAAAAATTTATGAACAAACGAAATTGCAATATCAGTCCGGAGAAAAATCATATCTGGAATTGAAACAAAGCGAACTTTCTTTGTTGGATAATCGCATCTCCCTGAAAGAGGCGGAAAATTCTCTTATCGAAGCCAGAACAAACCTTTTTTCCTATTTGGATTTGAAAGATGAGGATTATCCGTTACGGGAAATCGAATTTACGATAGATTCGACGGCTGTTTCTTTTCATGAAAATCTGGATTTGCAAATTCAACAAAAAGATTTGGAAGCGGAAAAGATTTCGCTTTTACAACAAAAACTAAATTTCTTTCCGACAATTTCCCTTCAATACGATTATGGCTACGCGAAAAACATTTCAAACGGTTTTTGGGAATTTGACAAATACGATAATTCCCAATCTATTTCCTTAAATGCTTCTTATTCGATTTTTAATTTAGCGGAAATTCGGGAATCGTATGCACAGGTAAAAAGAAATTTTCTGCTTTCCAAAATTTCTTTCGATAATTCCAAAAAAGAATTAAAAGACCAACTTGCCGTTTTGGAAAACGATATTGCCGCTTTGCGACAAACATATAATTTATACAAAGAAAAAATCAAACTGGCGGAAGAAAATTTGAAAATGGCTCAAACCCAATACGAAATGGGAACCATCAGTCTGCTTGATTTGGAAAAAGCAAAACTCGATTTTCAGAACGCTCAACTCTCTTTCACGGAGCAACATTACAATCTTTTGAGAAAACAGGAACGGCGAAATTATTTGCTTTCCGAAAAAATTATGAATAAATGGTAATCGAGAGGTATAATGAGAAAAAAAGATGTAATAATTCTGCTGATAATTTTCGTGGTGGCATTTTTTGCTTACAATCGCTATCTTCATAAAAGCAAAGCCATTTCCGTCTTGGAAAATTCCGAAGAAAACGCTTTGGGAATGCTCAAAACCGTTAGCTCCGAAAAAGATTATGACACCAAAACGGAAGAAACGGAAAAATTATATCGAAGCAGAGAAAATGCAATAACCAGAGCAGTGGAAAAGGTGGAACCGGCAGTAGTCAGTGTAAACATTATCAAAACTCAAATTATCAGACGCTACATAAATCCCTTTGACAATCCTTTTTTCGGTTTTTTTGATAATGTTCCTTACAAACGCGAAGTTCAAGGAATCGGCTCCGGCGTGATTTTCACGGAAGACGGTTATATCATCACGAACGCTCATGTGGTGGAAGGCGCCACCAAAATCAAAATTGTTCTTTCCGACAGTCGTTCGTTTGACGGCAAAATCATCGGAATTGACAGCGTTCACGATATTGCCGTTCTCAAAATTGACGGGAAAAATCTGCCTTACGCCGAACTGGGAACATCAAAAGATTTGATTATCGGAGAATGGGCTGTAGCTGTGGGAAATCCCTACGGTTTTCTGATAAAAGACAGCAAACCGAGCGTAGCCGTCGGCGTAATTTCCGCGGTAAATAGGGATTTTGCGGAAAATAAAAATGGAAAAATTTACCGAGGAATGATTCAAACCGACGCTGCCATCAATCCGGGAAACAGCGGCGGACCACTCGTGAACATAAACGGCGAAGTAATCGGAATCAACACTTTTATTCTTTCCGAATCCGGCGGCAGTATCGGAATCGGTTTTGCCATTCCTATCGATAAAGTGAAAAAACTGGCGAAGGAATTGATCGAGCATGGCAAAGTCAGAGATATTTGGTATGGCTTCAAAGTGCAAGACATCAACCCGCTTTTGGCAAATTATATGAATTTGGATTCCACGGACGGCGTAATGGTTGCTTATGTGGAAAAAGGAAGTCCCGTGAGCAAAGCCGGTTTGAAAAAAGGTGATGTTATTGTCGGTATCAATGATATTCCCGTTAAAAACACTTCCGATGCGGAATTGGCGATTTCCGATGTGGCGGTGGGAGATACTATCAGATTGAAAGTAAAACGAGGAAGAAAAATTCTGGAAATATCCTATCCGGCGGTAGAATACAGATAATAAAAATTTTATAATTTTTCAGGGAGTTTTGATGAAAAAATTCTTTTTTGTTCTAATTGCGATAATTATTGTTATAGGAATTTTAACGACGATTTTTTCCAAAAAGAAAGAAAGCCGAAATCATCCGAAAGGGAAAGTAAATTTCTATGTTGTAAAAAAAGGCGAAATAACGGTTAAATTGGAAGAGACGGGAGAAATTCAACCGATAAAAGAAATTAAAATAAAATCCAAAGTCAGCGGCAAAATCCTTAAATTTTATGTGGAAGAAGGCGATTATGTGAATCAGGGAGATTTGCTTGCCGATATTGAACCGGATTACAATCAAGCAAAAACAATTTCTCAGGTGAAAAGCAATCTGGAACTTGCGGAAATCAGATTGAAAAACGCCAAACGAGATCGGGATGATAAATTAAAACTCTATCAAAATAACTTTATTTCCGAGCTGGAATACGATTCTTACGAAGACGCCTTGAAAGAAGCGGAAATCAGTTACAACGCCGCCTTGCAACAATATGAACTGGTCAAAGAAATCGAAACGGAAAACAATATAACCAAACTCGTTTCCACCGCTTCCGGAACCGTGATTCAAAAGTTGGTGGAAGAAGGTGAAATGGTTGTTGCCAGCACAAATTCTTTTTCGGAGGGAACCGTAATTTTGAAACTTGCCGATTTGAACAGAATGATCGTAAAATCCAAAATTAACGAAGTGGATATTTCCAAAATCCGAAAAAACCAAGCGGTAATGATTCAGGTAGATGCGTATCCTTATGAAAAATACAATGGAAAAATCACTAAAATCGCCGCAATGGCAATAAATAGCAATAATATTAAGGTCTTCCCCATCGAAGTGGAAATAGATAATGTGGACAAGAAATTAAAACCCGGAATGACGGCAAATATCACAATTATCGGAGAAAAGAAAAAAGATATTTTGGTTGTTCCCATCCGCACGATTTTCAGCGACGAAGAAGGACAGGACATCGTTTATAAAGTTTCCAACGACACAATTTCCACCAGCATTCCCGTTAAAACCGGAATCAATAATTTTCAACAGGTAGAAATCATCGAAGGTCTTGCCGAAGGCGACAGTATCTCTTTTACCGAGCCCAGAAAGAAAAAAGATATAAAAGTAAAATTCCGAAGAGGAATGTAATACAAAATTCGGAAATTAAAACCGCGAATCACACGAAAAGCGCGAAAAATAATATTTTGCGTAGGGAACAGGCATGCCTGTTCCCTACATTTATTTTTAACTATTTGAAAATTTTCTTGTGTCACACTGAACGTAGTCGAAGTGTAATTTTTCTCTTTTTCTACTCGATTCTATAGTTCGTCTCCGCTCACTATGACAGCGTGTTTTTCTGCGTAACTCTGTGTTAACCTGTGTCTTTTTTCTTTAATTACTCTGAGGATCTGGCGGTAACTTAAACATTCCTGTTTGAGAAAAAAACGCAATCGGGAATGATTGCGTTACAAGCACCATTTAAACACAGATTTATTAAGATTTAATATGAATTTTTATGATTAAATTTCATAAATAATCAGCAGTTGCTTTTTATAACCCGCTTTAATTTGATTACCTAATTTTTGCTATTACGGCTAAAAAAAGGCAGATTAAAAATCTGCCTTTTATTTGATCAAAACTAATTTTCCAAACACCGTTTTTCTATCTGTTGTTTGCAAATTGAAAAGATAAATACCGGAATTAACCGGTTTTCCATTTTCGTCTTTCCCGTCCCAATTTATGATATGAGAACCGACACTAAATTTATCTTTTGCCAAGGTCTTCACTTTTTGACCTTTTAGATTATAAATTTCCACATTGATGAAAGAATTGGTTTTTACGGTAAAGAAAATATTTGCTTTTGATTTAGCGGGATTAAACGGATTTGGGAAACAGCCAAATGAAATATTGTCTGCAATTTGTTCTTCCTCGGCAGACATCGTGTAAGTTGTAATTTCCTGTGTTTGTGATTCCAAATAAACATCATCATATTGAACTGCAATTTTGAATTTGTAAGAAGTATTGGAAATTAAACCGGATACAACATACTCGCTTAAATCATTATCTACTTCAATATATTCCCAATCGGATGCCGGAGCATCTGACAGTTTATAACAAACATAAGTTTCATCCGCCAAAGAGTACCACCGAACATTCACATTGTGTCCGTCTCCCAAATTTTCCAAACCGATAAGATACGGAATACTCGGTAATCCCTGCATCACGGAAATATCAAAAT
>NATF01000028.1 GCA_002085205.1 Candidatus Cloacimonas sp. 4484_275
AATAGATGAATATATTGAAGGATTGAAAGAAATATTTAAAGTAACTAAAAACAGAGCTGTTGAATTAGAAAGAATAGTTACACTAAGTTTGAACGCCCTAAATGATGCTTTGGAAATAAAACCAAATTATCCAACCGGAGACGATAATGAACCCACTTTTACAGCACCTGCCAACAAACCTGATATAGAGTGCTATTATGATTCTTTCAATGCTATCTGTGAAGTTACTTTACTTACCAATAAATTACAATGGTTTAATGAAGGACAGCCTGTAATGAGGCACATTAGGGATTTTGAAGAGCAAAATAAAGAAAAAGTGACATATTGCCTTTTTATTGCTCCAAGAAAAACACTATTAGCAGCATAATAATGGAAATAAACAAAATATATAAAGGAGATTGTAATGAAATTATGCAAAATGAAATTGATAAAGAATCTATTTCATTAATTTTTGCAGACCCACCATACAATCTATCTGGCAGTAGCTTAAATCTTAAAAACAACAAAACCGGAGGTGCTTTTTATAAAGTAAATGAAGATTGGGATACTTTTGATGATAAGGAATATTTGGATTTTACAAAAAAATGGATAAAATCTGCTATTTCTACATTAAAGTCCAACGGTAGTTTGTATATCTCTTGCACCCAACACAATATTGGAGAAATCTTAATTGTAGGTAAAGAATTAGGATTAAAACTAAACAATATTCTTATTTGGTATAAAGTAAATGCTATGCCTAATATAACAAAAAGAACATTTACCCATTCTACTGAGTTTGTTTGTTGGTTTGTTAAAGGGAAAAATTGGGTTTTTAATTATGAAACCGTTAAAAAAATAAATCCCAACAAGACAAAAACAGGTGCAGATAAACAAATGAGAGATTTTTTAGATTTTATCACATTGCCTATTGTCCAAGGAAAAGAAAGATTGCGCGGAGACAATGGAAGAGCCTTACATCCAACTCAAAAGCCTGAAAGATTATTAGAACTTATTATTCAAGCATCTTCAAATAAAGGAGATATTATTTTAGATCCTTTCTTTGGGACAGGAACAACAGGTGTTGTTGCACAAAGATTACAACGAAAATGGATTGGAATTGAAATAAATGAAAAATATATTGAAATGTCAAAAAAAAGAATTAAAAAAGAAAAATAAATATGTCAAAAATTATATTAAAATTAGGTGATTCTTTAAAGCTTATGAAAGAGCTTCCTGAAAAAAGCGTTAATATGATATTCGCAGATCCTCCTTATAATTTATCAGGTAAAAAGCACCAAACTGTTAAAAGCGGTAAAATGGTAGCCTGTGATAAAGGCGATTGGGATATTATCAGTGATATTCACGAATTTAATGAAAAATGGATAAAAGAATGTATAAGAATTTTAGCGGATAACGGAACAATTTGGATTTCAGGAACGCTTCATAATCATCCATCGATAGGTGTTATTCTAAAAAAATTAGGTTTATGGATAATTAATGATATTATTTGGTATAAAAGAAATGCTCCGCCATTATTATCTAAAACTCGTTTAGCTCCATCAACAGAATTAATATGGTTAGCAAGTAAAACAAAAAAATATTATTTTGATTATGATACTGCTAAAATTTTAAACGGAGGGAAACAAATGAGAAATTTATGGGAAATAAATGCTCAGAGACATAAAACAAAACACCCAACGGAGAAACCTGAAAAACTTCTGGAAAGAATTATTTTATTGGGAAGTAAAGAAGGGGATACGGTATTTGACCCATTTATGGGAAGTGGTACAACAGGTATCGTTGCAAAAAGATTAAAACGAAATTTTATTGGTTTTGAAATTTCACCTGAATACTATGAAATTGCCCAAAAAAGAATCAATAAAGAAAAGTTAAACGGCCATATTGTATATTCTGATAAATTAATTAAACAAAATAAACAATTAAAACTTTTTTTTGGAACAACAAGCAAAATATAATTTAATTGTACAACTAACCTTGAAGTCTAACATTTTTTCTTTTTTTATTAATAAAGCTTTTTGAAATCTTATACTATATTCCGTCGTTGTGTCATCCTTCGACTTCGCTCAGGATGACAATTTCACATTATATGCCGACTTTTATTCTTCCCGAAAAATCTTTCCAATTCCGCACATTCTTTTTTTGTTCGGACGTCTTCCGCCAAAGCGCACATTCGAGGAAAAGTCATATATTCCGCTTCCGACGAAATTTTTAAATGCGGCAGAAAAATATCCGAAAGCCGAAAATTTGCCTTTTCAAATTTAATTTATTGCAAAAAAAAGATTTCTCTAATAATTTGTCCCTTGTAGGAGAAAATATTAATTAAGGACAGCACAAATGCAAGATTTGAAAAAATTGAGCAAAATAGGGGAGGGGCGTTTTTCCGAAGTATTTTTAGTGGAAACGCCTCAACGCGCGAAATTTGTCCTGAAACAATACAAAAGCGGATTTGGGCGGGAAGCACGACGCGAATATTTGTATTTGAACACCTTTTCCGACGAAAGTATCGTCAAAGCCGTGCAATTTTTCGAAGGGGAAAATCCGGCGCTTTTATTGGAGCATGTTTCGGGAAAAGTACTTCATTATTCGCTTTTTTCAAATCGGAAACAAATTTTTTCTTTTCTGGCCGGTTTGGCGGAAACGATTTCCAAGATTCACGCCGCCGGAATTTGTCTGAACGATTTGAAACCGGAAAACATCATTGTTCGGAAAAACAAACCCGTAATTCTTGATTTCGGTTTAGCCACTTTGAATTTGTATAACGATGGATTTTTGCGCGGCACTCTTGCTTACGCGGCTCCCGAAAAATTTCTGCACCAAACAAATCACTTTCCGGCTGATGTTTTTTCGCTGGGAATCATTTTTCTTTTTTTAACGACAGGGAAAACTCCCGCCGATAATTTTTCCCTTTCCGAATACAAAGAATTGCTGGCAAATCGGGAAAAATGGGAAAATTACATTTCCAAATTACCGATACCGGAATTTATAAAACGAATGTTGAATTTTTCCGCTTTGAAAAGACCGACGGCTCTTGTTTGCGCAAATTATTTCGCCGAACACGGCGCTTTGAAATTAAAAGATTTAACTAATTTGGAAATTAAAAATATTGTCTTCCAAAATCAAATTAAAGCGGCGGAAAAACTTTTAAAAGTCGGCTATCTGAAATGTAACTCGTTCGACGAGCCGAAAATAATCATTAATTTATTGTCTTTACTTTCGGAATCCCAAAACAGGCAACTTATCATTCTGAAAGAAAGGGATTTTATTTGGTCTCCGCAAATATTTTTCAAATCCCTTTCTTCCGCTCTCAGAACGGAAGTGAAGACGGCTTCCGAACTAAAAAAAGTGATTAACAAAAAAGCGGATATTAATATTTTGCTGATTCGGGAAGAACCGTATTCCGACTTTTTTGACGATTTTCCGAAAACAAAAAATGTTCTGATTTTGAAAAAAGAGGAGGAAAGCGAAATTGCAAATATTTCCAAACGGGAATTAAAAGAAATTCTGGCAAATATTCATCTTAAAAATTCGGAAAAATTGCTAAAAAATTATCGTTCTTCCAGACCCTATTTTATCCGTTTGTTGCTACTAAATTTGATTTCCGAAACCAACCGAAATACCGCTTCCGAGCGGGATAACGAATTAACCGTTTTTGTTTCTCAGGCTGGAATTCCCATTCCGTTTGTGCTCGTTGAAAAACTTTGGAACAATTGGAAACAGCTTTTGCAAGATGCGATTTATCATCATCAACTTATTCTGGAAGGTGAGGCATTACGAGTTGTCGGCAAATCTGCGGGAAATTGTTCGGCGAAATTTCTGAAAAAGGCGGCGCAGACAGCGGCGGAATTGAAATTGTTTTTTGTGGCGGCAAGGATTTTTCAGCTTTTACGAGACGATAAATCGGCGTTGGAATTTTACCGATACCACATTATGTCGCTTATTTCTGCGGAATATTATTTTTCCGCTTTTGAAACTTATCGCACCTTACATCGTGATTTTTCCGAACAAAAAATTCCTTTTGATTTGCAGAAAAAGGAAGCGTTTTTAAGCAGAATTTGCGGTTTTCCGCGCAAAGCGCTTCAAATTTATAAACGATTGGAGAAAAACTTAAATGGACTGGAACAAGCTGTTATTTCAGCTGATAAAGCGATTGTTTTGCAAGAATTGGGAGAGTATGAACAAGCGATAAAATTGTATGAAAAAGCGGCGACAACTTTTGTTGCAGAGGGAAAAATAAAAGATTCTCTTCGCACAAAAAACAATCTCGGAGTTGTTTTGGTGGCGCAAAACCGATTCAGAGAAGCGGAAAATACTTTCAGAGACCTGCTTAAAACTGCTGAAACTTATAACGATATTCAGTTTGTGACGATGGCGAATTTAAATTTAGCCGATGTCTTTTTGAAGACCGGAGAATGGAAAAAGAGTTTGCATTTTGCGCGTTGCGCTTCCGAAATTGCGGAAAAGCACAAAAAGTTTGAGATTCAAATTTATGCCGAATTATATGCAATTCAAGCTAATTTTGCCTTGGGAAATTCCGCCGAATTTCCCAAAATTATCCGTCGAATGCAAGACGACAAAAAAATAAAAGAAAACAAAAAATTATATAATTATCTGCAAACGGTATTTCTTTTTATTACCGAATTTATCGAGGAATCCGCCGCCACGAAAATTGCCGCCGAATTGGAAAATGCAAACATCGATGTTGACGACGAGACGAAACTTACTTTGTTTTTTCATTTTTATCGTCGAAATCAAATTTTTAAAACTTTGGAAATTTTCCGCAAAATAGATGACAAAAAGTTTGCTCGCGCCGTTTTGGAATCGGATTCCGAAAAAATTAAAACGCTTTTGAACAACTTTACTGTAAGCGGCAATGTTTACCGTTATTTGTATTTTGCATCTCAAATTCTGTTAAGCGGGAAATTCTCCGATGCAAAAAATCTGCTGGAAAATATTCGCGGTTTTCTGAAAATATATTCGTTTGCTCCTCTGGAATCTCTTTTGACGAAAAGAAACAATGTTCCTCACCAATTACCGGTGTATTGGGAAATTCTCAATAGAATTCACGGAAGTGTGGAATTTTCCAAAACAATGCAAGCCGTTTTGAGCGGTATTTTGAAAATCGGAAAACTGGAACGAGCGATTTATTTCTATTATCAACATGGAGACATACAGCCGGTAATCGGTTTGGACAGCGAATTGGCGGAAATCGACACGGAAAATATTATGGTGAGCAGAACGATTCTGCACGATACCATTAAAATGGGAAAATTGCGCTTTCTCACGAATCTTCAGGAAGATATTCCCTTTGATATTCATTCCAGCATTTTCGGTCTCGGTTTGCGCACGGCTCTCTGTTTTCCGCTGATAATTAACGGCGAAACCAAAGGAATAATTTATTCCGATGCACGCGGCGACAAAGTTTTCAGCGAGGAAGAGAAAAAAGTGTTGGAATTGATTCTGATTCAAGCTCGTTCCGCTTTGGAAAAATCGGATATTTTTGAAAATTTGAAACGGGAAACGGAAACGATAAAATCAAATGTTTCGGGAGAATTTTTCCGTGATATTATCGGCAGTTCCCGTCGAATGCAGGAAATATTTTCGCTGATGAAAACAGTCGGCGAACATAATGTAAATGTTCTGATTACGGGACCTACCGGAAGCGGCAAAGAATTAATTGCGCGAGCTTTACACGATGAATACGCCAAAAATTCACCTTTCGTTGTGGTTAATTGTGCGGCCATTCCCGAACAACTTTTGGAAAGCGAACTTTTCGGTTATAAAAAGGGAGCTTTTACCGGTGCCGTGAATGACAGAAAGGGAAAAATCGAGATGGCAAACGAAGGAACTCTCTTTCTTGACGAAATCGGCGATATGCCGCTTTCATTACAAGCAAAACTTTTGCGCGTTATTCAGGAAAGAGTCGTTACTCCCATCGGCAGTTCTCGAGAAATTCGCGTTTCCATTCGATTGATTGCCGCCACCAATCAGGATTTGGAAAAAATGGTGGAAAACAAACTGTTTCGGGAAGACCTCTATTATCGCCTGAAAGTGATCAATATAAAATTACCGCCGTTGAGTGAAAGGAAAGAGGATATTCCTCAACTTGTGTATCATTTTATCAGAAAATTTAATAAGAAATTCGACAAAAATATTAACGGAATTTCTTCCGAGGCTCTTAATTTTCTCCGCAACAAAGAATGGAAAGGAAATGTGCGCGAATTGGAGAATGAAATTGAAAAAGCGGTTTTACTGTGCAACGACACTATTTTGAGTCTTGAATATCTGAAAGATGCTGATAATCGAGACAGCTTTTCACTTTTTGATAACATTCCCGAAAAATGGAAAGAATACCAGAATTATAAAAACAGAATTGCAACCACTCTTGATGCCAATTACATCAAAAGACTATTGAAAACCGCAAACGGTAATATTCGGAAAGCGAGCAAACTTGCCGGAATCAGTCGCACCCAAATTTATCGGCTGCTGAACAAAGAAAAGTGAAACACAACTGTTTCAGTTGTAACAAAAAAGTTGCAAACCGTCTATTTGCTTGTTCGCGGAAAGAGAGAAATTCTTCACAATTGTTTTTGCCGCGAATAATTAAATTTCAATAAATTACCGGTTAATAGCGTTTTAAATGGGAAGATTACAGCTTTCGTAATTCTTCAATATCGAAGGTTTTATCACCAAATCGATAAATAGCTGTTTTCTCCCGTTGATTGTTTAAATTTCAAAAAACGGCATAAGAATCAGCATCCTGAAAAATTTTCGCAAGAACATGAATAATTTCTTTAATAGCAAGAAGTTAACTGTTTTTTCAGAATTCCTGATTCTGATTTTGAAGTAATTTTTTTCGTAACTTTCTTTTATCGAAAAAGAAAAATAAAAATAGATAATCCGCTTTTTTTTAAGAAGTTACGCAATCAATTCGATTTTGATAAAATAACTTTGGCACAACCTTTGCTAAAATAGTAAGCGAGCGTGCACTCAAAAAAAAGGAAGGCGGTAACGATGTGCCGGCTGCAAGTTGCTACACTTCCGATGACGGAACCTATCAATTGAACGGTTTGAATTACGGAACTTATGTTGTGAGAGCGGGAGCGGATAATGTTTTGATAATTACGGAATATTATGACAATGTTTATGATTTTGCGCAAGCTACGCCGATTGTGCTTAATGCGAACAACCCGAACGCCGTCAATATAGATTTTTTCTTGGAAAGCAATCCGCTTTTGAACATCGTTTCCGGAGTAATCACAAACGAAGACGGCGAATTTATCGAAAATGCTCATGTAGATTTGGTGCAATTCGATCCGTGGCTTGATTATTACGGTAATAGTAATGAAAACGGAGAATTTGAATTTATCAATGTCGAATCGGGAATTTACACTTTAAAAGTCCGCGCTTACGGTTATAATGATTACACTTATCCCACTAATCTTTTTATCACGGAAGGAAGCGACTATCAAGGATTGGATATTGTACTTTCCTCGGAGGGAATTTTCAGCGTGAGCGGTGTGGTTCGAGATGCCGAAACGGGTTTGCCGGTAAATCATGCTTATGTTTCCACTTTGGCGGAAGGCGGTTCTCCGGTTTACACGGACACAAATGAAAACGGAGAATACACTTTGCTGCTCCTTGCCGGACAATATCAAATTTACGCAATGCTGGGAGATCTGTATGACATTCAGTATTATGATCACGCGGATTCGCCTTTGGATGCGGAAATCATCGAAGTAAATTCCGATATTACCGGTATCGATTTTGATTTGGCATACTACGATTATACTTTTAACCATTCTATTTCCGGAACCATTACCGAAAACGGAGAACCTCCGCTCTATCAAGTTATGGCGGTTGCCGTTTCCAGCGACCAAGATTGGGTGGAAACAACCGAAGTTTCCGCAAGCGGTTATTATCAATTGGCAAATCTTCCTTCCAACGAATATTATGTTCTTGCCGTTTCTTCGGAAGCTCCGCCTACTTATTATGCCGATGTTTTGGATTTTGAAGATGCCACTCCGGTGGTTATCGACAATTCCTCGGCTACGGGAATAGATATTCATCTTAATTCGGTGCAGAGTTACGGAGTTCTTACGATGAACGGATTTGTTACCGATTTGGACGATAATCCGGTTGCCAATACCACCGTAATTTTCATAAATTCCAATGACGAAGTCGATGAATTCGCATTTACAAACGATTACGGATATTATGAAGCTCCCAATTTGACAATGGATAATTATCAGGTGATGGTTACCAAGATTTTTTATGAGACCGAAATTGAAAATATTGCCGTTGTCGGTGATGGAAATGCCGATTTCCAAATTCAGACTTTGAACACCGAATCACCCAAAAATACGATTCAACCCGCATTTGCAAAAATTTCCAACTATCCCAATCCTTTCCTGAATGCGACTACTATTTCTTATAGTATTGCTCCGAATGTTCAGAATGTCGAACTGATAATTTACAATTTGAAGGGTCAAAAAGTTAAATCCTTTTTCCTAACGAACACTGCTGATGGAGAATCATCATTTGTCTGGGACGGAAAAGATGAATCAGGGAAAGAGGTTAATTCGGGTATTTATTTCACAAGAATGAAAACGGCTCAGGGTTCTTATCTGAAAAAGATGATAAAAATGAAATAAAAAAATAATCTCTTCTCCTACGCCACACATAAAACTTAACAGATTAAAACAATCTGTTAAGTTTTTTTGATATAAATTCTTTTTATAAATTACTTGAAAATTATTCCGAACATATAAGATTTGCCCGAAATTGATTTTTTTGAGGAAATATGAAATATTTTATTATTTTTCTGATAATGTTTTCGTGCTTGAATTCGGCAGCCGAAATAGTT
>NATF01000029.1 GCA_002085205.1 Candidatus Cloacimonas sp. 4484_275
TCGGCAATTTCCTTTCTGCTGAGAACGATAACTTCGTCCACACTTCTGTCTCCGACGACTTCTCTCATCACCGCTTCCGAAACATCGCGAATCGTTTCTTCCACATTCCGTATTTTGAAAAGAAATTTTACCGGATCTTTGATTCGATATTGAACGATCCATTCCACATCCGCAATATTCAAATCACCGGTGAGCATCAAAGACTCTATCGAATAATCACGACGAGAATACTGTGTTTTCACGCCGGCTTTCAAAGTTCTGAAACCAAATTCTTCTTTCATCACTTTTCTCACGGGAACTTTGGTAAGCATGTCCACCCCGAACGGAATTTTAAAATGAAGTCCCGGCTCGGTTGTTTTCAAATATTTTCCGAATCTCTGAATCACGCCGACTTCTTCCGGATCCACCGTGTACAATCCGGTGAAAATAAAAACCAAAATCGCCGCTATGAGTAAAATATACAAAATTTTCTTTTTGGGAAAATTAGGTATTTTTGATGTTTTTATTTTAATTTCTTCAAAATTTTCCACAATTCCTCCTTTTGAAAATCATTTGGAAAATTAACTAAATTTTCGGTTTAGGGAAATTATTGGTCTATTGACTACTTTGCAGTAAAATAATTGATAGTTTCCGCGATTCCCTCCGCCAACGAAAATTTGGGTTGCCAACCCAAAATTCTCTTTGCTTTTTCGAAATTCAAACAACTTCTGCGGAGATCGCCTTCACGAGCATCCGCTTTTATCGGTTCGATATTTTTTCCCATTTGACGGGAAATTTCATCATACAATTCACTCGTAGTCGTCTCTTTGTTTGTTCCGATATTAAATGCTTCCAGATTTCCTTTTTCCAGCACAAGCACATTTGCTTCCACGACATCTTTCACGAAAACATAATCTCTTATCATTCCTTCCGGTTTTTCCGGGAAAGCATACAAAAATGATCTTTTGCCGTCCCGAAGATTTGTGATGAAAATCGAAACAACGCCTGCTTCGCCGTGTGGAACCTGACGCGGACCAAAAACATTCGCATATCTCAAAACAGTATAATTTAGCCCGAATTGATGCCGGTAATAATACAAATAATTTTCCGAAACATATTTATTGATGGCATAAGGAGAGAGAGGTTGCGGAATATAATTTTCCGTTGTCGGATATTCGGTTGCTTCTCCATAAATGGCGCCGCCGGAAGAAATAAATATTACTTTTTTCACCTTGTATTTAACACAATTTTGAAGAATATTTATGAAACCGAGAACATTAATTTCCGCATCGAGAAGAGGTTCTTTCACGGAAACCGGAACGCTGATTTGAGCGGCGTGATGATCAACAATATCCGGCTTTTCTTTTTCGAAAACTTTTTCCAGTTCCGTCGAACGAATATCGATTTCATAAAATTTTGCTTTCGGATTCACATTTTTTCGATACCCGGAACTCAAATTATCTACAATAACAACTTCGTGTCCGAGTTCAATAAATCTATCGGCAACATTGGAACCGATAAATCCGGCTCCGCCGGTAACTAATATTTTCATTATCTATCCTTCCAAAATTTTTATTTGTTCCGGAGTAACGGAAACCGAAACCGCTTGTCGAAGTATATCAACCTGCAAAATGACTTTGTCAAGTTTTTCGGATTCTTCCACAAATCCTTTCATGCCTTTTAGGGCGCCACTGACGATTTCCACCCGCATTCCTTTGCGAATATATTTGTGGGCGCTGAAATTTACGCCTCTTTCTCTTCCGAAATTAATTTGTTTCAAAGAAAAAAGCAATTCGTTTTCGTTATCGACATTCAGAAACTTTACAATGTGTCCGGAAATTATCAGCTTTTGCCTCTCTTTCGGATTACATTTAATAAAAATATATCCGGGAAATAAAGGTTTGGTAAATTTTATTTTCCGATTCCCGTAAACCCGGATGCTGTCTTTAAGCGGAAGAAAATAATGTATGCCGTTGCGAAATGCATATTCGGCAAGTTTTTTTGCTCGGTTCGGTTTCACATACACGACGAACCATTTTGCATCTCCGGAAGCGGGAACGAGTTCGCCGAAAAGTTCCCGAACCTCAACAGGCCGATTGGTCGCCATGATTATAATCTGACTATCTTATCCGATTCAATATTTTTGCAAGCGAATCTCGTATCAAATACCAGTTTTGCCCGATTTACAATATCTTGATAATCATAAACACTGTGGTCAACGGCAATAATCACGGCATCATAATTTTCCAATCCATCCAAAGAAACCGATTTATAAATTTTGTCGTTTAACTCATTATGGAAGGAAGGTACAAACGGATCGTTGTAATCAAAAGTAACATCATTTTTTTCCAATTCGACCATAAGTTGCTGCACCGGAGATTCCCGCACATCGGAAATATCTTTTTTGTATGCGGCTCCCAGTATCATAATTCTGGATCTGGAAAGCGCCAATCCTTTTTTGTTCAATAATCTGCTTAATTTGTTCACTACAAATTCCGGCATATGATTATTTATTTCTCCGGCAAGTTCTATCAATCTGGTATGATAACCGTATTCACGAGCTTTCCAAGTAAGATAAAACGGATCAAGCGGAATGCAATGTCCTCCGATTCCCGGTCCCGGATAAAAAGCCATAAAACCGTAAGGTTTCGTTTTGGCGGCTTCTATCACTTCCCATACATCTATTCCCATTCTGTTGCAAAGAATTGTCATTTCGTTTGCAAGAGCGATATTTATATTACGAAAAGTGTTTTCATAAATTTTTTCCATTTCGGCAACAGCCGGAGAAGAAACAAGATGAATAGGCGCATCAAGAATTTCTTCATAAAATGCTTTTGAAACTTCGTTACATTTTTTCGTTACTCCGCCCACTACTTTCGGTGTATTTGCGGTTTTGAAATCTTTGTTTCCCGGATCAACTCGTTCGGGCGAAAATGCTATGAAGAAATTTTCTCCGATTTTGAAACCTTTTTCCTGAAAAGCTGGCACTAATATTTCTTCCGTTGTTCCCGGATAAGTGGTACTTTCCAAAATTACCAAAGTGTTTTCGGAAACATTTTCCGCCAAAGATTTCACGGAAGCTCGTACATAGGAAGAATCCGGCTGTTGATATCTGTCCAAAGGTGTGGGAACTGCAATCATAATTACATCCGCGGCATTTATTTCGGCATAATCAAAAGAAGCTTTTAACATTCCCTTGTTTACCAGGTTTTTCAATTCTTCATCGTCCACATCGCCGATATAATTTTCGCCGGCGTTTACATGAGTAACGGCGTATTCATTTACATCAATTCCGATTACTTTAAAACCTTTCCGGGCAACGGTGACCGCCATCGGCAATCCCACATAACCTAAACCGATTACTCCGACAATAGCGGATTTGTCTTTGATTTTTTCAATCAGTCTCATCTGATTCTCCTTCTATGTTTTCTGTTTTTAATATCTGTAATGTTCCGGTTTGAAAGGTCCGTCCATTGAGATTCCCAGATAGTCAGCCTGTTTTTTCGTAAGTTTTGTGAGTTTCACTCCCAATTTTTCCAAATGTAAACGCGCTACTTCTTCATCTAATTTTTTGGGAAGACGATAAACCTTTTTTTCGTAATTATTTTTCCATAATTCTATTTGCGCCAAAACTTGGTTGGAAAACGAATTACTCATTACAAACGAAGGATGTCCGGTGGCATTTCCCAAATTAACCAATCGTCCTTCCGAAAGAAGTATTATGGAATTTCCTTGCGGAAACACAATTTTATCAACCTGAGGTTTAATATTTACCTTTTTAATGCCCGGAATTTTGTAAAGTTCGTTAACCTGAATTTCATTGTCGAAATGCCCGATATTGCAAACTATTGCCTGATCTTTCATTTGTTTCATGTGTTCCACTCTGATAACATCGCAATTACCGGTAGCCGTCACGAAAATATCCCCTTCTTCCACGACATCTTCCAAAGTTTTTACTTCGTAGCCTTCCATTGCCGCCTGTAAAGCACAAATCGGATCAATCTCGGTGATAATGACTCTGGCGCCGAAACCGCGCATTGATTGAGCGCAACCTTTTCCCACATCTCCGTAACCGCAAATAACCACCGTTTTTCCTGCAACCATAACATCGGTGCCTCGCTTAATTCCGTCCGCCAAAGATTCCCGACAACCGTAAAGATTGTCGAATTTGGATTTTGTGACGGAATCGTTTACATTAATGGCGGGAAACAACAATTCCCCCTTTTCCATTCTTTGATAGAGCCGATGAACTCCTGTGGTGGTCTCTTCGGAAACTCCTTTTATGTTTGCGGCAATTTTATGCCATTTTCGGGGAAATTTTTCCAAATCTTCCAAAATGGTTCTCTGTAAAACGGCAAATTCTTCATTCTCCGTCTCGATTTGAGGAATTTTGCCGGTTTTTTGGTATTCTTCTTCCAGACGATAACCTTCGTGAATCATTAAAGTCGCATCTCCGCCGTCATCGACAATCAACTGCGGCCCGATTTCATCTCCGAAAGTTAAAGCCTGTTTCGTACACCACCAATATTCTTCCAGAGTTTCCCCTTTCCAGGCAAAAACCGGAATTCCCGCCTTGGCAACGGCTGCGGCGGCATGATCCTGAGTGGAAAAGATATTACAGCTTGCCCACCGAACTTCAGCTCCCAATTCCACCAAAGTTTCAATGAGAACCGCCGTTTGAATCGTCATATGCAAACTTCCCGTAATTCTGGCGCCTTTCAAAGGTTTGCTTTGCCCGAACTTTTCTTTCAAAGCAATCAAGCCCGGCATCTCTTTTTCGGCAATTTCTATCTCTCTTCGTCCAAATTCGGCAAGCGAAATATCTTTGATTTTATATTTCATTTTTTCCCCTTTAAATGAAAAATCTACGGTAAACGCAAACTTGAATGTTTAATATTTTCTATCTCTTCGATGATAACCGCGATTATCTCGTTCCCGACGATCTCTGTCATTGTGATAAGGTTTTCTGTTTCCGTCGCCTCGTGATTGAGTGGAACCCTCTTTGGGTTCGGGATTTCCTTTAACTCCTTTCATTGTGAGTTTGTATTTTCCTTTATCCAATCCTATATATTTTACTTTTACTTTATCGCCCACTTTGAGCATATCTTCCACTCGATTTAAGCGAAGTTCGTGCATTTGCGAAATATGAACGAGTCCTTCTTTGGTGCCACTCATAAATTTAACGAAAGCACCGTAAACTTCCACTCTGGAAACCACTCCGTCATACACATTTCCGAAAACCGGTTCGCTGACAATATCGGAAATCATCGCTTTTGCTTTGTTGATGGAAATTCTATCCGGCGAAGCGATTGAAACCGTTCCGTCATCTTTGATATTGATATCAGCTTGAGTTTCTTCGATAATATGCTTAATCATTTTGCCGCCCGGGCCGATAAGTTCACCGATTTTATCAATCGGAATTTTTATCTGTTCAATTTGAGGAGCGGTATCGGAAATTTCTTTTCGCGGCTCTTTAATCACCGTTTCAAAAATGTCCAAAATATAATGACGGGCGTTTTTTGCTTTTTCCAAAGCAATTTTCATAATTTCTCGAGAAATTCCTTCGATTTTAATATCCATTTGCATCGCCGTGATTCCGTCCCGCGTTCCGGTTACCTTAAAATCCATATCTCCGAGATGATCTTCCAAACCCATTATATCCGTAAGAACAACATATTCGCCGTCTTCCATGATAAGACCGTTGGCAATTCCGGCAACCGGTTTTTTTATGGGAACACCGGCAGCCATTAAAGCCAAAGTTCCGCTGCAAACAGTTGCCATCGATGAGGAACCGTTGGATTCCAAAATTTCGGAAACAATTCTTACCGTGTAAGGAAATTCTTCTTCCGTCGGCATCATTGGACGCAAAGCGCGTTCGGCCAAAGCTCCGTGCCCGAGTTCTCGCCTTCCCGGACCGCGCATAAAACCGGTTTCACCAACACTGAACGGCGGAAAATTGTAGTGCAAAAAGAATCTTTTTTTGAATTCTTCCTCTAATCCGTCAACAATTTGCTCGTCTTTTTCCGTGCCCAAAGTAACAATTGCCAAAGCCTGAGTTTCTCCGCGCGTAAACAAAGCGGAACCGTGAACCTGTGACAAGATGTCGATTTCGCAAGTTATCGGACGAATATCATCCAAATCTCTTCCGTCCACTCGATGATGTTTATGCAGAATAGCGTTTCTCACAAATCGTTTTACAAGCTCTTCGAATGCGTTTTTATAGTACCTTTCGTTTTGCTCAAACTCTTCTTCATTATCTTGTTGTGCATATTTTTCCAACATTTCCTGTTTTAAATTGTCAAAAGCGGCATATCTTTCCAACTTTCCGTGAATTGTAGCCGCTTTTTCTATTTTTTCTCCGTATTCGGATTCAATTTTTTTGATGATCTCTTCCGGAATGACATCCAAATTTCATTGGCTCCGGCTTCGATCATCACAATCGAATTTTCCGTTCCCGCCACATCGAGATTCAAATCCGAATCTTCTATCGTCAACAAAGAAGGATTAATGATTATATTATCGTTTTTTAATCCTACGGTTATTCCGGCAATCGGACCGTTAAACGGAATATCGGAAATGGAAAGCGCCATGGAAGCGCCGAAAATTCCCAAAGCTCCCGGATTGTTAATTCCGTCGAAAGACAAAACGGTTACCACGATTTGAACCGCATTTCTAAATCCTTCGGGAAATAACGGACGAATTGCCCTGTCGATTAATCTGGCGGACAAAATCGCATCCGTCGATGGTTTTGCTTCTCTTTTGAAAAATCCACCCGGAATTTTCCCGGAAGCATACATTTTTTCAATAAAATCGACAGTAAGCGGAAAGAAATCAGTTCCTTCGGAAGCCTCTTTTGCCATTGTTGCCGTTACCAGAATGCTGGTATTCCCATAAGTGATAAATACCGAACCATTGGCTTGTTTTGCCATTCTGCCGGTTTCCACAATAAGTTTTCTTCCGGCAATTTCAATTTCCTTTTTAATAATGTTAAAGTTGTGCATTTTTTTCTCCTTTTGTCAGGGATGCAAGCAATAGGCTAAAGTCACATTTTATTTTTATAAATTTAGCTTATTGCTCAAGATCCCTGAACTGTTTTTTTTGTTTTTGTGTATAAAAGCAAATTTGCGAAAGCCCGAAGACTTTCGCAAAAATATTCTCTATTTTCTCAGTCCGAGTGCTTTAATCAATTTTCTATACCTATTCACATCTTTTTGCTGTAAATAATTAAGTAATCTTTTTCTTTGACCGATCATCTTCAGCAAACTTCGGCGCGTATGAAAATCTTTTTTGTGAACTTTAAGATGTTCGGTAATACTTTTGATGCGATAGGTAAGCAAAGCAACCTGGACTTCCGGTGAGCCGGTGTCCGAATCATGGAGTTTGAATTCTGCCATGATAGCCTTCTTGGCTTCTGGTGTAAGCGACATTTTTCCTCCTTTCAAATTTTGGACAAAGGAAAATTTTCCCTTTTCTTTGTAAAGATTTTTTATCTTTTACAATCGGAAACAAAATTCAAGTTTATTTGTTTT
>NATF01000030.1 GCA_002085205.1 Candidatus Cloacimonas sp. 4484_275
GGAGATTCCGTAACAACCGTCCAATCCGCATTCCCGCCGAATGTCCAATCGAAAGACGAAAAATCGCCACTCTCAAAATCTTCCAAAATAAGTCCGACAGTTAAGGAAAAATTATCATTGTTACTATAATCATTATCCGCCGTCATTGCAACCGTGAAGTCAACAACATGTCCGATGGGTGTTTCAGCATCGGTCGTAACATTAAAGATTACAGTTCCCGTAGTTGCGGCAGCAAGAAGTGCAATATTATCGGAATTATCATTGATAGTAACATATGAATCAAGAGTCGATAAAATCGCATTTACATTATTTGCTTTCGCGCCACCGCTATTTTCGATAGTAACAATTAGGTCGGTAGTTTCATCGGGATCTAATCTGCCATTATCTCCGTCGGAAACCGACACATCTTGAACCGAAAGAATCGGCGCATAAGCGGTAAAGTTCATATCGGGCGTCCAACTATCTTCCGTAGAAGTTATCGTTGAATTCAATTGAAAAGAATAATCATCGGGTACGGAATTGGACACATCAAAAGAAAAAGCGTTTGTTTTAGTAATAGATTCGTCAGGTGCGATAGTTCCGAAATACTCGGAGTTATCGATGAGAGTTATATATTCGTCACTTTCCGATAAAGTCATATTTACATTTGTGGCAGGGTCAGAACCTACATTTTTTAGGGTAACGCTTAAATAGACGGTTTCGCCATATTCAATTATATTATCACCGTCAGCATCGACAATGTAACTATCTATTGTTACATAAGGTCCGGATATGGAACCTACGGTAACAGTAGTTTGCACGGGTTGATATTGCGGTTTGGTTACCACAATATCCGCAATTCCTTCGGAAGTAAAGGGATCGATAGGAACATCAACAGAGCCTGATTCGTCAACCAGTGCCGCTCCGTGAAGAATGCCGTCTCTCGAAATAGCGACATATGAGCCGGGTTCTGCTTCGACCGTAAAAGTTTCTGCTCCGATTGGGAGAATGTCGTCAAAATTAACGGTATTTATTTCCCCTTGCGTAAAAAATATTACCAACGATGGATCTCCTAAAGTATTATATGCTTGCCAATAATATTCAGTTAGCGAACTACCGGATTCGGTAACCGCCAGATCTCCGATGAATACAAGTGCGTCTTGTGAAACATAATCTGTCATAAACGGAGCATCATATGCTCCCCAAGTTGTTTCGTCGTAAGTTGGAGTGACACCGTCTCCCACATGAGAAAACGCTCCGACCGACCAATAAACATCTTCATCCCAATAAGAATACGGAGAAGAACCAATGTAACCTACGGCGCCACCGTTTGCTTTGCGCATCCAAGTTTCGCTGAAACATTCATCGTATCCGAAATCGGCTGCCAAACAACAATTTCCGATAGCCAGAGGATATTTTCCGTTGTTTGTGAAAGAGTTCACATCCGATTGCGTTAAACTTGGGCCAGCCCAAGATGTTTGCGATCCGTGAGCTGTATAATTAATCATTGCAATTCCTTCATTTACAGTCTCATAACATCCCGTATATTCGGTTAAATATTTGTTTATTGTGGTAAATCCGTGTGCCGTGTTGAAATAATTATCGGTTCCGTAATTTATGGTTGGTTGTCCGTGGGTTGGATTGTAAGACGAATCTTCACCGGCGATTAAAGTAACATTATCCAAATAGGATGGATCTGAAAATTCATATTTTTCATAATACAAAATTTTATCTATTTGGGGTTGTAATTGAGAAGTATTGGTTGCAGAAAGCCTGCCGTAGTACATTTCCGGAAAATAATCTCCATCTACACTACAATAATAAAGGTCAGTATCTTTATTGGAAGAGGAACCAACGGCTGAAGCCGGAATTTGTCCCGTGTCTCCGATCAACAACACAAAAGAGGGAGCAGGATCTTCCGGAGTTCCCGCGTTATATTGTTCGTGGACATAAGCTTGAATATCGGCGGAAGAAGCTCCTATTTCATCCGTGTACGCTACAATGACGGTAAATCCTTTTTTGGTTTTCCATTCTATAAAAGGTTGTAAAATTGATTCAAACATTCTATCGGAAACTATTAAATACTTTACCGGATAAGTCGTTAAGTCTGGATGATCGGGATAATCGTGATCAACTCTGTAATTTATTATTTTACTGTAAATTGCCTCGAAATACGGAGAATAGGTGGAAGCTTTTATTTCTTTCATTTTGGAAATATTGCCGCCTGAAAAATCTATTTCTATTTCAATATTATTGTAAACTCTGATAATTCCGGTTACGGGATTATATTCCACCGGTGCAATGTCCAATCTTGCCAGTCGAACGCTTCTTAATTGTCCCAGAATTTCAAGGGAAGCTAATTCATGTTTGATAAATCGATTTTGCTTATATGAATTTTCATTAATTCTAAATTTGATTTTAGAAGGATCCGTAATACTTTTTGAAACCGGCGGTTGAACCGGCATAACAAGATTATTTATTCCGTAATCGGAAAGTTTGTACTCGGAAACGGAATAATCGATCACTCGAACATTAACTTTTGCGTCTAACGGAACTTCAATCAATTTTTTCTCGGCAGGAAGTTTTGGTGTTCCGATCTCACCGATACTGTAAGTTCCGGGAATGGTGATCTCATTAAAAATACCTTTTTTTGTATTGACTTCAAAACTGCGAATACCCGCAAAAGTGAAATTCAATTTTAATTTTTGGTAATTATTTTCCATAATGTTGATTTTATTTTTATCAATCCCGAAATCAATATCATAGTTATTGTTTGAGAAAGCAAGGGAAACGATAAAAATGAAAAATAGGATAAAGCTTGTTTTTTTCATATTTCCTCCAAATATTTATTTGAGGCTAATCATCAATTTGGAAATTATTTGTCAAATGAAACATTGAGGCAAAATAAGGAAAAATGTTTGACACTATTATTATCGAAAAAAGTTTTACCCCGCAGGTGCATCCGTAGCTCAGTTGGTAGAGCAGCTGACTCTTAATCAGCGGGTCTAGGGTTCGAGTCCCTACGGGTGTACCATTTTTTAATTTTCCAAAAATGAATAAGTTAAGAATGCTTTCCCTCTCGAAAAAACTGCAAAAATCAAAAAAGTTTTATTCATAAGTTATTTACTTGACAATAGATATGAACGGTAAAAGTTTGCGTGAAAATAAAAATTTTTTGGAGGAACTTTATGGCTGTGGAAAGACTGGAACAATTAATTGAAATGGCAAAAGCAAATCCCAAGAAGCATCTTATTGCCGCATATGGACAAGATATTTATACGATTCGTGCTATTCGGGAAGCAATTGATATGGGTTTTTTGGAAGCTACTCTTGTCGGAGATGAAAATGTTATTAAAGAAATTTGTGAAAAAAATAAAATAGATTCCGGTAAATTCAACATTGTACATGAACCGGATGAAATGAAATCGGGGCGTTTATCCGTTGCTTTGATTAACGAGGGGAAGGGCGATATATTAATGAAAGGGCTCATTAGCACGGATAAATATCTGAAATGTATACTTAATAAAGAAGAAGGGTTAATGATTCCGAAGGCGACTCTCACTCATATTGCTTTGGTACAAGTTCCTACTTATCCAAAACTTATGATTATTTCCGATGCGGCTTTTATCCCCGCGCCGGATATCAATCAAAAAATAGCTATTACGAAATATCTCGTAGATACGGCTCACCAACTTGGTATTGAGTATCCCAAAGTTGCTGTTATTTCCTTTACGGAAAAATCTAATCCAAAAGTTCCATCTTGCGTGGATGCGGCAATTATTGCCAAAATGGGTGACAGAGGGCAAATCAAAAAAGCTTATATTGACGGACCTTTGGCTCTCGATGTTGCAATTGATCCGGTCAGTGTAAAAGTGAAAGGACTGAAAAGCAAAGTTGCCGGAGATGCTGATTGTTTGGTATTTCCCAATTTGGAAACGGGTAATGTTTTTTATAAAGCGATGACAAAGTTGGCAAAGGGAGAAATTGCCGCTTATGTAGCGGGAACAAAAGTTCCTTCCATTCTTCCATCCCGCGGAGACAGCGAGAAAAGTAAATTATATTCTATTGCCGTTGCTTGTTTGATGGCGAAATAGGTGAAAATATGAAAATAGCTTTAGCCTCTGATCATGCCGGTTTTGAACTCAAGGAAGCCTTAAAAGAATTTTTGTCCTCACATGAAGTTGTCGATTTCGGAACATTTTCTTCCGAGTCGGTAGATTATCCCGATTTTGGTTTTAAAGCCGCGGAAGCCGTTGCTTCCGGAGTTTGCGAAAGAGGAATTCTTATTTGCGGAAGCGGTATTGGAATGAGCATCACGGCGAACAAAGTAAATGGAATCAGAGCCGCTCTTTGTGTTTCCACCGAGTTTGCCAAGTTATCGAGAAATCATAACGATGCTAATATTTTGGTTCTTCCCGGCAGATTTGTTTCGCGTCATTTTGCGGGAGAAATTATCGGAGTCTGGTTGTCGGAAAAATTTGAAGGGGGAAGACATCAGCGAAGAATTGAAAAAATCAAGAAATACGAAAACAAGAAATAAAAATAAATTTGGAGGAATTTGATGAATTTTTTAAAGAAACAGGACCCTGAATTATTCGATTATATGTATCGGGAATTAAAAAGACAATCGGAAAATCTTGAATTGATTGCGTCGGAAAATTTTGTTTCTATGGCGGTATTGGAAGCTGCCGGTTCGGTTTTGACGAATAAATATGCGGAAGGTTATCCTTATCGATGGAGTAAGAAGACAGACAAAATAAATTACAAATTATACGGAAGATATTATGGAGGATGTGAATATATTGATGAAGTTGAAAGATTGGCAATCGAAAGAGCAAAAGAAATTTTCGGAGCTGAACACGCAAATGTTCAACCTCATTCCGGTTCCCAAGCAAACATGGCAGCCTATTTTGCTCTAATCAAACCGGGAGATACCATTCTCAGTTTGGAACTTTCTCACGGAGGACATTTAACTCACGGACATCCGCTTAGTTTTTCCGGTTTTTTGTTTAATATTGTGCCTTATGGCGTGAACCGGGAAACAGAACAGTTTGATTATGAAGAAATAAGAAAGATTGCTTTGAAGACAAAGCCGCAAATGATTTTGACCGGAGCAAGTGCATATCCGAGAGAGATAGATTTTGCCAAATTCCGTGAAATTGCCGATGAAGTGGGAGCAAAATTTGTCGTTGATATGGCACATATTGCAGGACTTGTAGCTGCCGGATTACATCCGAATCCGGTTCCTTACGCCGATATAGTGACCACAACAACCCATAAAACTTTGCGAGGTCCTCGGGGAGGAATGATCCTTTGCAAAGAAGAATATGCGAAAGAGGTTGATAAAAAGGTCTTTCCGTTTGTGCAAGGCGGTCCGCTTATGCATGTTATTGCGGCTAAAGCTGCTGCTTTCAAAGAAGCTCTGACAGAAGAATTCAAAGAATACCAAAAACAAATTGTAAAAAATGCAAAGGAATTATCCGAGGCATTGATGGAGAAAGGTTTTAAACTGGTCGCTAATGGAACCGATACACATTTAATGCTGATAAATCTTGGAACGGAAGAAGAGGGCGGACCTTCCGGGAAAAAAATGGAAGGAGCTTTGGATAAAGCCGGAATTACCGCTAATAAAAATACGGTTCCGTTTGATACCAGAAAGCCTTTTGTTGCTTCCGGAATAAGAATTGGAACACCGGCGGTGACAACGCGCGGAATGAAAGAACCGGAAATGAAAAAGATAGCTTCATTTATCAAAGAGGTAAGAGAAAATTATGAAAATGAAGAAAAATTAGCTGAAATAAAAAAAGAAGTTAAAAATTTTTGCAAAGCATTTCCTTTATATGAGGATTTGATAAATCAATTTTAAGAGAAGTTTCATCGTTACGAAAAGAGCGGACGAAATATGCCGCTCTTTTTTATTTTTTGTTGACAGTAAGAAGGCAAAAAAACAATTTAATCATATGAGAAAAAAAGAATTTAAAACAATAAGGATGTGATCGTATGAATATAGAGTTTCATTATTATATTACGAAATATTTGGCGTTGGAAGCCGGCTTTGAAAGAGAGGAAGCGGAAATAATCGCTTATTCTTCGCAATTCGTCGATGACAATTTTGCCATTGTGAAAACGATTACACCGGCAGGCAAAATATATGAAAACGCCGTAACTCAAACTTTTGATATAACCAAACCGGAAAAAAATTATATTAGAAGATATATTTTGTTTCATTATGTTCCCGGTGATCCTACCAGCGCAAAAGTTCAAAGAAAAGATGGGAAAATGCATCTTTTAATGACAACAGCCGACGGGAATTATGCTCAGGAAAATCAAAACCGAACATTGGTCATGCCGAAGCTGGTTTGAAGCCGGATATTCCCAATTTGATTTGGATTGATCCGCGATTGATAGCAGACAATACGGAAGTTAACAATAAAGAAAGAGTTCTTTTTGCCGCCAGAAAATTATATTCGAATTACATTATGACAACTTCAAGCGAAAATAATTGGGCTTCCGTGAAAAAAAATATTGCGGGAATTTTGTCGCAGACTATCACCGAAGCAGAATTACATTTGGTTGCGGAACAACAAGCGGAACGCATTGAAAAATATAAAAAATTGTTAAGAGAATTTGGCGCGGAAGAAGATTATCATCCTGAAAAATGGTTTAATGATGCTATTCTGGAAGAAGTGAAAAAAGAGCAATGGAATCTTAAAGATTTATCAACAAAAGAGTTTCATTTTAGGGATAATTATCAAAAAAGCAATTGGTATAATTTTCAGGAAGCGGCGAAGCAATATTTGAAAAATGCGGAGATAATTTTGAGACCTCTTCTTTCTTCATTGGAAATGAAAGAGTGGTAAATTTTGGGAAAACATAATTGGAGGATAAAATGAAAAAGAAGTTTTTTGTATTATTATTTATGCTGGTCGGAATCGCTGTTTTTGCCGATATTTTCATTTCGGAAATGTGCGATCCTTACAATGATTATCGTTCGGACAGATTTATCGAAATTTATAATTCCGGTTCGGAAGCCGTGGATTTAACCGGTTGGACAGTAGTTGCAGTTGGTAACGGCGAAGATATTTTTACTTGGAATCTTTCCGGAACAATTGCCGCCGGAGATGCTCTTGTTTGCGGAGATGCCACGACTGTTGATGATTTCACTGTTGATTTCCCTGACGAAGCATGGTCGGATAGCGATACTTCTTGGAATGGAAAAGTAGGAGACGGTGCCAAACTTTTTGATAACAATGGAACTTTATTGGATAATGCTGTTGTTGATGCAACCGCTTTTGAAAATAAAACCTATGTAAGAAACCCGGACATTTCTTCACCGAATACGGCTTATAATGAAAACGAATGGACTGCCACTTCGGTTGACCATTCTTCCGATGCAACTCCCGGAACTCATATTTGCGGTGGTGAACCCATAATCAGTCTTGCATACAGCACCGACTTTGATCTGATTGATGTGATTTATAATATTGCTTTGGAAACGATTAACGCTGAGGATTTCGTGCTTACCGGTTCGGAAACAACAACTTTCGGAAATGCGGAAATTGATGAAGAAGATGCGCGAATTGTTCATCTTTCGTCTCCTTCGAATCCCATCAATGCTGATTTGACTATCGATACAATTTCCGACGATGCCAACAGAACAAGTTTTGATTTTTATGCCGGAATCATGCCGATTTCTTATCTAAACACTTTGAATCCGGCAGGAGTTTTGGAAGACGATAAATATGCTACTTTCAGAGGAATGTTAACGGCAAACGATGAATTTAATAATGTTTGGATAAGCGATAATACCGGCCCTTACAATGGAATTCTTGTTTACGATTATGATTTTGATGACTTGGTAGGAACCGATTTGGGTACGGAAGTTACTTTTGCCGCAACCAGATATGTTTACAATAATCTTTCGGAATTGAAAAATCCGAAGTTAATTTCTTTGGCTTATGTGGATTGTATTCATCCGCCGACCGTTATCAGCGGTTCTGATATAGATATGAATTTACCTGCTGACACTAATCCGGGAGAAAAATGGGAAGGACAACTCGTAGAAATTTTTGGCGTAGTCGTAACTGCTCCGGCGCGAGACGATTTGTATTTCGGTTCGGATGATGGCGGTGAAACAATGTTTGCAATTGGTGACAATGTCGATTATCAATATTCCGAAATTGCGGCAGTTCTTGATGCGGCTGTTGAATCGGGAGAACCCATTCATATTGTCGGCGTGGTTGATTATTATAACGAACATTATCGAATCAATCCGCGTTTCATTGATGATTTACCTGTCTTTGAAAATACTTTAGTAGAACAACCTTCGGTTACCATGGATTGTTATCCGAATCCTTTCAGAAATGCTACCACGATTTCGTTTAATTTTTCATCACAAAAGGTGCAAAACGCGGAAATTGAGATTTATAATCTAAAAGGGCAAAAGATAAGAAAATTTTCTGTCGATGATTCTCATTCAAAAGTTATTTGGGATGGAAAAGACGGCTTTGGAAAAGATGTAAAATCGGGTATCTATTTCTATAAATTAAAAGCTGACAATTTCATTTCCACAAAGAAAATAATAATGATGAAATAAATTTGAATATTATCCGAATTAAAAGACCGATTGAAAAATCGGTCTTTTTTTTATTTGTGAAAGATTTCGGAAAGTTCTCTTTCGATTTCTTTTGCAATTATAGTCCGATTGAAATTTTTTTCTACAAATTCTCTGCCTTTTGACGACATTTCCTTCAACATTTTTTTATTGGTTTTCAGGAAAATAATTTTTTCCGCAAGTTGTTTGAAATTATCAGGTTCGTAATAAACACCGGCTTGAGATTTTTCCAAAATTTTTTTTGCTTCTCCTTCCACTCCGAGAATTATCGGCAATTCGGCGGACATATAATCAAATAATTTTGAAGGAATTGTTTCTCTAAAAATATTGGAATTTTTGAGAGGAATAATTCCACAATCGGCAAGAGCAAAAAAACGATTCATTTGTTCTTTTTGAATTTCTCCTAAAAATAAAACATTTTTGATATTTTCTTTTTTTACAATATTCTTTAATTCGGTTTCTTT
>NATF01000031.1 GCA_002085205.1 Candidatus Cloacimonas sp. 4484_275
GGGCAGAAAATTCGTCAATTTTCAATTTCCAATTTTCAATTCTCAATTGTTTGGGACGGAACGGATAATTTCGGCAAGAAAGTTTCGCCCGGAGTTTATTTGTATCAGCTTAAAATCGATGATAAAACTATGGCAAATAAGAAATGTATTTTGTTGAAATGAAGACCTTTCGTTTTGGAAATTAGTTTTTTGTAACTACATCAACCGTGTTGATGTATTGTGAATTAATACGGTTAATTCACTCCAAAATTCCAAAAATCCGTTTCTATCTGTCATCCTTTAAAAACTTAACAAGTTTTTTAAACTTGTTAAGTTTACCGACGGTTCGATTACGCTCACCGTGACAATTTCCGTGATATTTTTACTTTTCTTTTTTATTCGTTAGTTACCTGAAAATTCGTCAGTAAATTATTCAAACTATCCACAATTGTTTTGAATTTTTCCATTTCCGTTTTGGGTACAGGCGGACCCGCAACATTTTTCAGTCTCAACGGATTAATAGGTTTTCCATGATGATAAATCGTGTAATGGAGATGATTTCCGGTAGAAAGACCGGTTGAGCCGACATATCCGATTATCCGATGTTGTTTGACTTTTGTTCCCACTCTGATTCCTTTTCCATAACCGCTCAAATGTCCGTAAAGCGTTTTATAACCATTTGCATGTCGAATAATAACGGTTTTTCCGTAACCGCCTTTTCTGCCGTTAACAGTGGGATGCCCGCCTTTCCAACCGACATGAACAACAGTTCCGTCCGCCACGGCTTCCACCGGAGTTCCGTAAGCCGCTGCATAATCGACTCCGTTATGAAAAATAGGTTTTTTCCGAATCGGGTGAAAACGATTTCCGAAATATGAGGTTATTCGTTTATAATTCAAAGGCGATTTGAGAAATGCTTTTTGGAACGATTCTCCCTTTTCATTATAATATTTAACGAAACCTTTTTTGTTTTTGTAACGATAAGCAATATTATCGTAATTGCCGCTTTTATATTGCGCCACGAGAATATCGCCGTATTTTACAAATTTGCCGTCGTGAACATATTGTTCGTAAACGAGATGAAATTCATCGCCTTTCTGCGGATCTATAAAGAAATCTATATCCCATTGAAAAATCTGACTGAACATCACCGGCAAAGCCGCACCTTCTCCTTGATTTATCATTGCCTGATAAAGCGAAGACTCGATAACTCCGTCACAGCGTTTGATAACTTTCGTCAATTTAAGCGTATCGATTTTGGTAAAAAAATCTCCGCTGGTATCTCTGATAACCCTGTAAGTGTGAATATTATCCGGAAAATATTGCAATTCCCGCACAACGCCCGTCGTATCGAGTTTAACGAGAAAACTGTCCGCCGGATGCGATTTGCGAAGGTTAAAAATCGAATTCAGTTTGTTGACCAAAGTATAAACTTCGCCGTTATTTATTTCTTTGTTTTTAAGCGCATTCGCCAAAGTTTCGCCTTTTTGCAAAGAGCCGTGTTTATAGATAAACGGATCGGGTTCCGGTTCCGCATTTTTCTTTTTCGCACAGGAAAATATCAGCACAAAAGAAAATACAATCAGAAAAATTTTCTTCATTCTTTTCAGAATCCTTCACTTTTTTGGTGAGCTTTTTTCTGTAATCACAGAATATTGTCAACCGAAAACAAATTCTAATTTTAATAAAAACTTGACCTTATGCCGCTCTCAGAGGATTTGGATTTGAATTTTTTCAAAATTTTAGAATAAAGGATAAAATGTGATTGATATTATCGGTGCTTTGATAGCTTTGGGAATTTTAATTACCGTTCACGAAACCGGGCATTTTTTAGCCGCCAAGATTTTCGGAGTGGAAATTGAAAAGTTTTCCATCGGTTTCGGTCCAAGATTAATTGGCTTTAAAAAAGGGAAAACGGAATATCGGATTTCCCTGATTCCTTTAGGCGGATATTTGAAGATGAAGGGTGAAAATCCCGATGAAGAAACCGAAGATGAAAGTAGCTCTTTCAAATCGAAAAAATGGTGGCAACGCGCTTTTATTGCTTTCGCCGGTCCCTTCGCCAATTTTTTGTTCGCCCTCTTAATATTCATTCTTTCTTTCCTAATCGGAAGAAGTTTTGAAGATCAACCGCCGATTGTCGGAAAAATAAACGGAAACATCGCTATCATTCAAACGAACGATAAAATTTTGGAAGTGAACGACCATCAAATTGTCGGTTGGAATCAGATTCCGCAATATTTCAAAAAAGAAGGTTCCAACAAAATCGTTTTGGAAAGGGACGGTGAAATCGTTACTTTGCAAACGGACAAATTGAAACCGGAAGATTGGTTTTCCAAAATTCTCCCGAAAGTACCGGCGATTGTGGGAGAAGTTTCCGCCGGTTTGCCCGCTTATGAAGCAGGTTTAATGAGAGGCGACATTATTCTTGCAATTGACGGAAAACCGGTTTCCGATTGGTATGATATGCGCTCAATCATTATCAATTCTCCCAAATCCGAACTTCTTTTCAAAATTAAAAGAGGTGAAAAAATTTTCGAGAAAAAAATAAAACTGGGCGATAACATTTTAAATAACACGAAAATTATTGGGATAACTCAATATTTGCCCGTGCGTTTCAAGGAAAAATACAGTTTGCCGAAATCTATCGAAATGGGCGGACTAACGACATTCGGCGTTGTTGCTTTGAACTATTCCACGCTCTATAAATTAATTTTGAAACCGGAACTTTTGAAGGAAAATATCGGCGGTCCGGTGATGATTTACACGATGTCAAAACAAACCATCAAAAAGGGATGGGACAACATTCTTTCTTTTGTGGCTTTGATAAGCATTCTTTTGATGATTATGAATCTGCTGCCGATTCCGCTTCTCGACGGCGGCCAAATTTTCTTCTGTTTTCTGGAAGCGATAATGAAAAAACCGCTATCATTAAAGACGCAAATAATTTTGCAAAAAATCGGATTTTTTATCCTTATTTTCGTGATGATGTTTGCTTTTATGAACGATTTTAATCGTATTTTCAAAAGAAATGTTTCTATAAAAAACGAGGCAATCGAACCTAAATAAGTTAATTCGGAGGAAATTATTTTTGAATTTACACTTTTGGCAAAAAGCGGCAATGCCAGAGCCGGAATATTGAAAACACCGCACGGAGAAATCGAAACGCCGATTTTTATGCCGGTGGGAACACGCGCAACGGTGAAAACATTATCGCCGGCGGAATTGGAAGAAATCGGCGCGCAAATAATTCTGGGAAATACTTATCACCTCTATTTGCGTCCGGGACACAATCTGATTCAAAAAGCCGGAGGATTGCATAAATTCATGAGTTGGCATAAACCGATTTTAACCGATAGCGGCGGTTTTCAGGTGATGAGCCTTAAAGGATTACGCAAAATTACTCCGGACGGCGTTAAATTCCAATCTCACATCGACGGTAGTTATCATTTTTTTACTCCCGAAAAAGTCATCGAAATTCAAAACGCCATCGGAGCGGATATTATTATGTCGTTTGACGAATGTCCGCCTTATCCCGCCACGAGAAAATATATTTCCGAATCCTTGAAAACCACTCTTGCTTGGGCAAAACGAGGAAAAGAAGCTCACAAAAACACCGATAAACAAGCTCTCTTCGGAATTGTTCAAGGCGGAATTTACAAAGATTTGCGGGAAGAAAGCGCCAAAAAATTAATGGAAATGGATTTTCCGGGTTATTCTATCGGCGGACTTGCAGTAGGCGAAAAAAAAGAAGATATGCTAAGAATAACCGCATTTTTAAACGGAATTTTGCCACAAAACAAACCTCGCTATCTGATGGGAGTCGGAACTCCGACAGACCTTCTGGAAAACATCGATAACGGTATCGATATGTTCGATTGTGTGATGCCGACAAGAAATGCAAGAAAAGGAACCGTTTTCACGAGTAAAGGAAAATTAATCATCAAATCCGCACGTTATAAAGATGATTTTTCTCCTTTGGACGAAAATTGTAACTGCTACACTTGCCGTAATTTTTCCAGAGCTTACATTCGACATCTTTTCAGTGTGGATGAAATTTTGGGAATGCGTCTTACTTCTTTACACAGTTTGCACTTTTATTTGGAATTGGTAAGAAAAGCAAGAAAAGCAATTTTGGAAAACAGATATTCCGATTTCAAAAAAGAAATGCTGAAAAAATTGCAAAATTCCGAAGAATTATCATAAAAACCGGAGAGAAAAAAATGAGTATTTTTAAAGAAATTAATTTGGTAAATTTGCATAAATACTCGATAAAAGAACGGAAAAGCAAGGTAAATGTTAAAGATTTCGGAAAAGTAAAATCTGTGGAATTAGGAACTTTTATGAGTTCGCTTCCGAACATTCTGCAGGCAAAAGAAATGAACGAACTTTTGGATAAATGTGTTTTCGCTTATCAAAATGATAAACCGATTATTGTTGCTCTCGGCGGTCATGTAATCAAATGCGGACTTTCTCCGTTTATTATTGATTTAATAGAAATGGGAGTGATAAAAGGTTTGGCGGCAAACGGGTCGGTTACGATTCACGACTTTGAAATAGCCATGTTCGGAGAAACATCGGAAGATGTGGCAACCGCTCTGGAAGACGGTTCATTCGGAATGGTAAGAGAAACTTGCGACGGAATTAACACGATTATTAAAAACGGCGCTGAAAATAATTTGGGTTACGGAGAGGCTATCGGCAAATATTTGCAAAAAGCGGAAGCTCCGTTTAATCGTTATTCTTTATTGGCGAACGCTTACAAAAACAAAGTTCCTTTCACGATTCATGTTGCTTTGGGAACGGATATCAATCATCAACACGAAACGGCAAACGGCGCGGCTATCGGAGATTGCTCGATGAGAGATTTCCGAATTTTCTGTCAAAATCTTACCGGTTTGGATGAAGGCGGAGTTTTTCTAAACTTCGGTTCCGCCGTGGTAATGCCGGAAGTTTTTTTGAAAGCCGTAACCGTTGTCAGAAATCTCGGTTATCCTTTGAATAATTTTTACACCGCCGTTTTCGATATGAATGTTCATTATCGACCGCGCACCAACATCGTCCACCGTCCGACTTTAAGCGGCGGAAAAGGTTATTATTTCGTCGGACATCACGAAATTATGATTCCTCTGTTTCTTTTAAGTTTGAGGGAAAGAATCAAAAATGCGTAGTTTGAGAATTATCTTTGTTTTTTTATTGTTGAGCACATCCGTTTTCGCGGCGGAAAATTCCAAAAAACCGTTGAAAGCGGCGGCTCTTTCCGTTTTGATTCCCGGCGGCGGACAATTTTATAACGAATCGTATTGGAAATTCGGCGGAATATGTTTTCTGGAAACGAGTTTAATCGGTTTAACCGTTTATCATCACCAACAATCGCAAAAATTTTACGACGATTATGCGGTTTCTCAAAACCCGGACGATTACAAAAATTATCTGAAATATTATGATAAAAGACAAAGCGATTTGTTCTGGCTGGGAACAACCGTTTTTTTATCCGCTCTCGATGCTTTTGTGGATGCTCATCTTTATGACTTTAAAGAAAAAAAGAAAAAAATTCATTTGAAATTTGAGAGAAAAGCACTTATTTTAAGTTATGGATTTTAGAGGATGGAAAATGAAAAAATATATAATCGCAATTGACGGACCTGCCGCTTCCGGAAAGAGCACGACGGCAAAACGATTGGCAAAGAAATTAAAATACATCTACATCGATACGGGAGCGATGTATCGAGCTTGCGCTTTGAACGCGCTTTGGGAAAATATCGATTTGAAAGATATCGAAGCGCTTCAAAAAATGCTTTCCAAAATTGATATAAAAATTAAATATTCCGAAAACGGAAACAGAATTTATTTAAACGGAAAAGATGTTACGGAAAGAATTCGGGAAGCCGATATAACCAAACTTTCTTCCGAAATTGCAGTCATTGGAATTGTTCGGGAAAAGATGGTGGAATTACAAAGAAAAATCGGTGAAAACGGCGGTGTTATAATGGACGGCAGAGACATCGGAACCGTCGTGTTTCCAAATGCCGATTTCAAATTTTTCATGACGGCGGATGTGAAAACGAGAGCAAAAAGAAGGTGGAAAGAGGCAAAAGAAAAAGGTGAAAATCTGTCTTTGGAAAAAATCGAAAAAGAAATTGAATGGAGGGACAAAAACGATTCTTCGAGAGACATTGCACCTCTGAGAAAAGCGGATGACGCCATTGAAATCGATACGAGTAAATTGAGTATCGAAGAACAGGTAAATCTCATTTTGTCGTATATAAAAGGAAGAGAGGAATGAAATATGTTGTAGGAATGAAATATGTTGTATCGATTTTTACAAATTTTTATTCTTTTCCTGATGAAATTTTTTTGGCATCTGAAGATAATAAATAAGCAACAAATCCAAAATGCACGCGGTTGCATAATCGCGGCAAATCACATTTCCTGGTTTGATCCTCCTTTTCATAATAAAAATTTCGGAAAACTTCTGAAAAAATTACACGCTATTCCCATCAAAAGAGGAACTATCGACAGAAAAGCAATTGAACTCGTAAAGGAAAAACTGCTGGCAAAAGAATCGGTTCTGATTTTTCCGGAAGGAACCAGAAAATCTTCCAAAGCAAAATCGGGAATCGGAAAAATCGCTTTGGAAACCGAAAAAGACATTTTGCCGATTTATATTGAAAATTCCGATAAATTTTGGCAGTGTTTGATTGGAAAGAAAAGACTGAAAATTATTTTCGGAGAAAAGATAAAAGTTCCCGAATTTTCTCATCTGGAAAAAACCAAGGAAAATTATCGTAAATTGGCGGAAACGATTTTGGAAAGGATAAATAAACTAAAAGATGAAAATTAGAATCGCGAAAAATTCCGGTTTTTGTTTCGGAGTGAAAAGAGCCATCAAAATGGCGGAAGATGCTTCCAAAAAGTACGACGAAATCGTAACTCTCGGTTCTATTATTCATAATCCGCAAATGGTAAAAAAACTGGAACAACAAGGAATCCACAAAGTTAACAGCCTTTCCGAAATCAAAGGAAGACCCACAATCATTCGCTCGCACGGAGTCGAAAAAAACACCTTTAATAAATTGCTTGAGCAAAACATTGAAATCGTCGATACAACTTGTCCTTATGTATCAAAAACACAAGAATACACTCAACTTTTGGGAAAAGCCGGTTATCAGGTAATTATTTTGGGAGACAAAAATCATCCGGAAGTCATTGCTCTGCAATCATATTCAGACGGCAATACAATTGTTGTGAAAGACGCTTCCGAACTGCCGGATAAAAAATTCGACAAAGTGGGAGTTATTTCCCAAACGACCCGTAATATCGAAGATTTGCAAAATCTTACAAGGGAATTACTCCCGAGATGCAGAGAATTAAGAATTATGAATACGATTTGCAATGCGACCAGCATTCGTCAGAAAGCGACTCTGGAACTTGCCAAAGAAAGCGATTTAATGATTGTTATCGGCGGTCGCAACAGTTCGAACACAAAAATGCTTGCCAAAATTAGTGGAAAATATATTAAGACGCATCATATTGAAGTAGCGGAAGAAATTGATAAAAAATGGTTTAAGAATGTGGAAAATATCGGCATTACAGCAGGTGCTTCCACACCTGATTGGATAATTGTGGAAGTTTATAATAAAATAATAGAATATCTGGGGAATCACGAAAAAAAGATTTCGAAAATAGAGGATATTCCCGGGTTAAGGAGTAAAGATGAACGTTAACGATCAAAATGAAGTAAAGGATGAAAAAAATCCTATCGCAACGGAAACCGAACTTAACGAAAAAGTTCAAACTGAAAATTCGACAACAGAAAAAGAGGTAGTTTCGGAAGCAAAACCGCTTGAGGAAGAAAAAACTCAACCGGAAGAGTCTCAATCCGAAATCAAAGAGGAAATCGAAAACGAGGCAAAAGAACCGGAAGAAAAAGCGGAAGAAACAATTGAAACGACGGAAACCGAAAAACCGAAACCCAATGGTTCGGATGAAGACATGATGTCTCTTTTGGATGAATCTTTCAATAAATTCAAAAAAGGCGCAATCATAGAAGGAACCGTTGTAAGCGTTGATGAAAGAGAAATTTTGGTAGATATAGGTTTCAAATCGGAAGGTTCGATTCCGAGCAAGGAATTTACAAATTCTCAAGTTCCGGAAATCGGAGAGGAAATCAAAGTTTATATTGATTCGGTGGAAGACGCTTCCGGCAGATTGAAACTCTCCAAAAAGAAAGCGGATTTCTATTCCAATTTGGAAAGATTCAAAAAAATGATGGAAGCCGGCGAATCAATCACCGGAATTTTGCGCCGAAGAGTTAAAGGCGGAATGATTGTCGATATTGAAAATATTGAAGCATTTCTTCCCGGCTCTCAAATTTCCACCAAACCGATTCCGAACCTCGATCAGTTTATCGGAAAAGAAGGCGAATTTAAAATTCTGAAAATAGATGAAGAAAGAAGAAATATAATTGTTTCCCGAAAGAAAGTGCTGGAAGAAAAAAGAGAATCACAAATACGCGAATTGAAGGAAAAATTGCGTCAGGGTTCCGAATTGGACGGCGAAGTGAGAAACATCACAGATTACGGCGCTTTTATCGATTTGGGCGGAATTGACGGTTTGCTTCATATCACCGATATGTCTTGGGGACACATCAAACATCCGTCGGATATGCTTAATATCGGCGACAAAGTAAAAGTAAAAGTGCTTAGTTACGATGAAGAAACAAACAAAGTTGCCTTGGGAATTAAACAACTTGTACCACCGCCTTGGGAAAACATCGAAGTCAAATATCCGGAAGGTTCGGTCGTAACAGGTAAAGTTGTTAACATAACGAAATACGGTGTTTTTGTGGAATTGGAACCCGGAGTGGAAGGTTTGGTTCATGTTTCCGAAATGTCTTGGACAAAAAAGATTAAACATCCTAATCAGATTGTGAAACTGGGAGACACGGTAAAGGCGATTGTGCTGGATATTTCCAAAGATGAACATCGAATTTCCCTCGGAATGAAACAAATGGAACCGAACCCTTGGTTGGCAATTGACGAAAGATATCCGGTGGGAACAACTTTGAAAGGCAAGATTAAGAGCATCACACCTTTCGGTGTTTTCGTGGAAATCGAAAAAGATATCGAAGGATTGATTCACATTTCCGATATTTCTTGGACAAAACGCATTTATCATCCTCGCGAAGTTTACAAAAAAGGACAAGAAGTTGAAGTTAAGGTGCTTTCCATTGATAAAACACTTCACAGAATTGCGTTGGGAGTAAAACAGCTTACGCCGGATCCGTGGGAACATTTGGACAAAATTTTACCGATAAACTCCGAAGTGAAAGCCAAAATTGTTAAAATCATTCCCAAAGGTTTGTTGGTTGATGTTCCCGTAAACGACAATGTTGTGGAAGGTTTTGTGCCGTTATCTCATCTCGGAATTCCCAACCTCAGAAAAATTTCCGATGCTTTTTATGTAAATGAAGAATTGCCTTTGAAAACCATCGAACTCGATTTGGAAAACAGACGACTTATCTTAAGTGTGAAAGCTTATTTCTTCTCCCGTGAAAAAGAATTGCTGCAACAATTCATCAAGGAACATCAAGAACGAATGCAGGAAAAATTGGAAAAAAGACAAGCCAAATCGGCTCAAGAAACAAAGCAGGAAGAAAAGAAAGTAAGCGCTTCGGCGGAAAATTCTCAAGAAGAAATTTCAAAAGAAAACGAACCCGAAAAACAGGCGGAAACGGAAAATGTTCCCGAGACCGAACAAGAAAAGACTCAAAATGAACCTCCTGCCGAAGAAGAAAAAATAGAAGATAAAGCAAGCGAGGAACAACCTGCCGAATCTCCGGAACCAACTGAGAATAAATAAAATAAAAAAATAACTTAAGGTGTTCATTCGACAATGAACACCTTTTTTTGTGTATTATGAAAATATGCTTAATCGGCTTTATGGGAGCAGGAAAAACATTTATCGGAAAAAAATTGGCATCCGAATTAAATTTGCCTTTTTTTGACCTCGACAAAGAGCTGGAAAAACTTTCGCAATTAACCATTACTCAAATGTTTGAGAAATTAGGAGAACCGTTTTTCCGACAAATGGAATCCGGTCTTTTACTCAACTGGAATAAAAACGGTGTTATGGCGACAGGCGGCGGTATCGTCGAAAATAAACAAAACAGGGAATTCCTGAGAAAAAAAGAAAACATCTGCATTTGGTTAAATCCTGCTTGGGAAACAATTAAAGAAAGAATCAACGGTTCTTTTCGTCCGCTTGTGAAAAATCTTTCGTCCGACGAATTAAAACAACTCTGGCAAAAGCGTTTGTCTTTTTACAAGGAATGCGCCGATATCGAGATTAAATCGAAAAAAACAAATTT
>NATF01000032.1 GCA_002085205.1 Candidatus Cloacimonas sp. 4484_275
GAACCGCAAACTCCCGTTTCATTATCGCCGACTGCTCCCGCACAACCGGCAACATGAGTTCCGTGATCGTTAGCCGGATAATCTTGATATGAATCATTATTATCCGTTCCAAAAAAATTGTATCCGATCACATCATCCACTTTTCCATTGCCGTCGTCGTCAATTCCATTCCCGCCGGAAATTGTTCCCGTAGCCCAATTGATTGTCATTCCCGCGTCAAGTTCCGGTTGATTTATCCAAATATTGTCGCGCAAGTCCGGATGATTCCATTTGATACCGGCATCAACTATTCCTACAACAATATCCTCTCCGCCGGTTGTGAAATCCCAAACTTCCGGGCAAAAAATTTGGGGGAGATGCCATTGCAACGGATAAAGCGGATCGTTGGGAATATGATAGTATCGATTTTTTGTTTCGTATTCCGCATAAATAATAATCTCTTTTTCCTGTTGCAGAGCCTTTAGTGCCATTTCAATATTATCGTTGGATTCGAGATAAATTCTGTATATATTTTGAATGTAAGCTCCGTTATCATTCCAGTCGAGGTCTTTTACATCTTTGATAAATCTTTCCAGATTTGTAAATTTGTATTCTTCCGCCAATCTGTTAAATTCAGGCAAATGTGTTTTCACAATTCCATTTTCAATGGTGTAATCCAGCTTACCCTCTCTGTTACCGATAGCATCTTTGTCGAAACAAGCGACAATTATTTTCGGAAAGAAATATTCTTCATAGAAAGTGGTGGAAGCGTTAAGAAAAGGGAAACTCAACAGGAACAAAAAAGATACAGCCCGTTAAAAGATTACGGACTGTATCTGAACATAATTCTATCGCATCGAACTATTTGAGCATAATCATTTTTTTGGTAACGGTGCGATTAGCGGTTTCCAATTTATAGAAATACAAACCGCTGGCAACCTTGTTGTTTTGTTCGTCTGTTCCGTTCCAAACATAAGTGCTCTTTCCGGATTTGATATTATCATCCACTAAAGTTTTTACAAGCTGACCTTTTAAGTTATAAATTCTGAGAGCAACTTTTTCACTGTTTGGCATATTCAGGCTGATTTTGGTCATTGGTTTGAACGGATTCGGGAAGTTAGAAATAGTAATGGTTTCGCTTTCCGGCACATAATATTGATCTGCAAAAGTCGGATCGCCAATAGCAATTGCACGAATCATGATGTTGCCGCTTGTTTCCATTTCCCAACTTCCGGTAACATCTGTATAGCTGTAACCGGAACCGTTTGTATCCAAACCGATTTCGGAAAGTCCGGCCATTTCAAAAATTCCCAAATAGAAGTCGCCTTCCGTAAAGGTGGGTTGATTAGCCGAAGGAATTTCGATTGTATTCCAACCTTCATGAAGATCGGCGGGCGGATATACAAATTGGAACAGCATGGTTCCCGGCATACCGTCTCCACCGTCGTCATCCCAAGCACGAATGATTAATTGTCCGGAGTTAACGCTGTGAATATAAACTCTGGCATGAGTGAGAACACATTCAGGTGAGTTGCTGTAATCGGGAGAAAATTTCACGGCCATGCTTTTGGCAACGCCGACATTAAATCCTTCTTCGCTGGAACCGTCATCGCGGGCGGCTTCCTGTTCGTTAGTTGCTACCACATAATCAAAAGCTACATTGGAATATTCGGAATCCGTGCCATCCCAAAGAGCGGTAACTTTATAGTAATTAAAAGTTCCCAACATCGGATCGGTATCAACATATTCTTCGGCCGGTTCGATTGTATCGATTAATTCATATTCGCCGTCGGCAGCATCGGAACGATAAATGTTGTATCCGGTGATATCTCTGTCTCTGTTTGTGTTATGGGAAATTGTGAATGCTCTTCCGTCTTCAGCTTCCACGAAAGCTTCTATCATCCAATTGTAATTGAATTGACTGCTGAGGTCTTGCCAGCTACCGAGATTTGCGTAAAGTCCGTGTTCACATGGTCCGGAATCGTAAGCGGCTGGATAAATTCCGCCGGCAGGTTGATTAATATGATAACCAAACCAAAGTTCCTGACCTGATTCAATCAATACGGGGGAAGGAAGATCAATTTCATTCCAATCGTCTATTACCGGATTAGTTACTTCAACTTCCGCAACCAAATTAGCAGCATTTGAACCGGTCCAAACTCTGACAGTATAGTCACAGCTTGCATCTGCCGGAATAAATTTGACTTTTGTTACATATCCTCCGGCATACGGGAAAACATCGCCAACTGTGAATCTGTCGGCAACATCCCATTCGCCTGCATCGTTTAAACCCAAAGAGCCGGCATATTCGAATTTTACATCTTGGTCTTCGTACATTCCGTAACCGCTAAGAATTCCGGAAAGACTGTAAGATTCAATCATGGAAGCCCAAATTTCCGGAGCATCGGAATAAACATAATTCATTCCGTTGGGATCTCCGTTCGGATTACTCATGTAATACCAAGTAACGCCGTTATCGGGAGAAACTTCCCAACCAAAGAAATCTACATTCGGGAATTGATCATTATCGGCAAATTGTCCTTTAATTTGGAAATCCGCTTTTATTTCTCCGCCTGCCGGGAAATGAATAGTGGGAGATTCGAAATAATCCAACATTCCGGTATTATAAGTACCTTGTTCATTTTGGCAAATAGCGGCGTGAGTTGGAGAAGGAGCATCAGCGACTTCACCGATGTACCAAATATCTCCTCCTACTTCAACCATACTGGTATAGGTTATTCCATGTTCGTTGCCATCGTTGAAATCGTAATCGAATGAACCGAGAGAAATATTATCAACAATCATTCCAAACATTGCCGGATTGTCCTGAGTGCAATAGGCGGGATCGGAAGCAAAAGCAAAACGAATTTTTACATCTTGTCCGGCATATGCGGATAAATCGAAATCCGCGTTCACCCAACCTTGACCGGAACCGCACCAACCGGGAATTCCTGTTCCTTCACCGTGTTCAAAACCGAAACTGTAAAGAGAAGAATTGGTATAAGCAGGAGATCCGGAAATAACATTCCAAGAATTTCCGCCATCTGTGGAAATTCGAACATTACAACCGTCCCAGCCGTCATAACCGGCAGGTTCTCCGCCTGGAGTTTCACAATTCCAATTAAGATCAAAAGTTAAATGACCGCCGGCCGGAACATTGATTTCCGGGGTATCCATTACTACATAAAGATGATTGATGTAACCTCCCAACTCGGGATCACCCATCCACCAAGACAAACCGCTCCCTTCCGGAGTATTAAAATCGTCAAGATGCCACATCGAGCTAGGCAAAGTGCCATCATAATGAGTCCAACCGTTTAATCCGTTTTCAAAATCTTCCTGATAGATAATTACATCTTCCCGCAGGTTAGATTTGGAAACGAAAGGATTAACTTGAGATTTTTCCGTGGCAATATTTCCGTTTGCCAAAAGGCCAAGCGTTACAATCATTATTGCCATACTTACAAAAATTTTTTTCATTTTTTTCCTCCTTATATTTTCCTAAAGATTTATCTTTCAAAAAAGGAAATTATCTATTTTTTCCTCTTTTGATGATTTTTTATATCACGCATTTATTATTCCAAGCCGCTCATAAGTTTTGCCAAATCAGCCACTCGACAAGAATATCCCCACTCATTATCATACCAACTAAGCAATTTCACAAATTTTCCATTAACCATTGTAAGTTTGGAATCGAAAATGGAAGAAGCATCTCTGCCGATGATATCGGTGGAAACGAGATATTCTTCGGAATATTCCAAAATTCCTTTCATATAAGTTGCGGCAGCATTTTTCATAGTTTCATTAATTTTTTCTTTGCTGGTTTCTTCTTCGAGAATTACGGAAACATCAACGATGGAAGCATTGGGAGTGGGAACTCTCATAGCCATTCCGTCGATTTTTCCCGCCAGTTCGGGAATTACTTTTCCCGTAGCAATAGCTGCCCCTGTGGTAGTCGGAACGATGTTTATTGCCGCCGAGCGAGCTCTTCTCAAATCGGAGTGCGGAAAATCAAGAATTCTTTGGTCGGAAGTGTAAGAATGTACTGTTGTCATAAATGCGGAAACAACCGTAAAATTTTTTGTTAGTACTTTCATAACGGGAGCTAAACAATTTGTTGTGCAAGATGCGTTGGAGACGATTTTATGTTCCGGTTTAAGCGTTTCATCGTTTACGCCTAAAACGATGGTTGCATCAATTTCACTTTTTGCGGGAGCGGAAATTATTACTTTTTTAGCACCTGCCGTGATGTGTTTTTCGGCGCCTTCACGAGTACGGAATTTTCCGGTTGATTCGATAACAATATCTATTTGCAATTCTTTCCAAGGAAGATTTTCCGGAGATTTTTCGGCAAATACTTTAATCTCTTTCCCGTTTACGATTATTGAGTTATCGGTTACTTCAATGTCCTTTTGATAGGTTCCGTGAACGGAATCATATTTCAAAAGATGAGCCAAAGTTTTGGAATCGGTGAGATCGTTGATGGCAACGACATTCAATTCTTCCATTTCCATCATTCGTCTGAACACAAGCCGTCCGATACGACCAAATCCGTTAATTGCGATGTTTTTCATTTATCCTCCAAATTTTATAATAAAATCGATTTGTTGTTGCTACCGGTAATTTGAACCAAGTCTTCAACCGCTTTCTGAATTGATTCTTCCGCTTTTATCATCCATTTTCTGGGATCGAATCTTTTTTTATCCTGAAAATATTCTTCTTCCGGGATATCGGCTGGTTTTACGATTGCATCTTTTTCCTTTTCCCAATATTTTTGAACGGCAGCAGCCATTTCAATTTGATAGCGGGTATCTTTGTTAATTTTCACAACTCCGTTTGCAATGGCTTTTTGCTGTTGTTCGGCGGTTAACCCGGAAGCTCCGTGAAGAACGATTCCTCTTTCCAAATTGTGAGAAATGAGGAGATCATCTATTTCTTTTATCAAATCCAAACGCAAATGGACTTGATGACCTTTTGTTACTCCGTGATTTGTGCCTACGGAAGCGGCGAAAAGATCGACCTCGGTTTTGCTGACAAATTCCAAAGCTTCTTCCGGTTGAGTATATAACTCCGTTTCCGATACTATTTCGTCTTCCGCACCTTTTATGTAACCGATTTCGCCTTCGACCAAAACATTGTGTTTGTGAGCGATTTTCACAACTTCGGAAGTGATGCGGATATTTTCTTCCAAAGTTTCTTTTGAAGCATCAATCATTACGGACGAAACGAGATCATTTTCTACGCAGTAAACAATAAAATCAAAGTAATTCGGAGTGGCGTGGTCAATATGCAAACCGACTCCGGAATGTTTATACTGTTGAGCGAGAATCTTAATCATTGAGGAGATTAATTGAGCGCCGATTTTCATATCTTTTGTTATACCGGCGGCATATTTTACCGCTCCGGAACTCATTTGCAGAAGACCGTCCGATTTTTGTGCTTCATATCCTTGCAAAACTCCGCGGATAACGCTATCAAAAACAACATTGGAAGCTATGATCCCAAATCTTTCCTTTTTTGCTTTCAAAAAAACTTCTTTTAATTTATCGCCGTGAAAAAACATAATACAACTCCTAATTATTTTTATTTTCTTCGATACTTTTCAGGACATTGCTTTCACCGCTTAATTCTTTTATCATAAATTCAGCGGATTCGGTCAATTCTCCTTCCGGATATTTTTCCAAAAATTCACGGAATATTTCCAACGCTTCATCTTTTTTATGCAAATCTTCGGAATAAATAAATCCCTTCATAAACATGGCTTTATAATCGTCGGTATTATTCGGATAATATTTGATTATTTTGTCATAATAGAACAAGGCGTCGTTGAATCTTCTTTTTTTCTGTGCTTCTTCGGCTTTCGTGAAATATTCTTCCGCCGTGAGTTTGTTGATAAGTTTTTCGGGATATTTTTTCAGATGATATTTCTTTTCGAGTTCCGCCGAAACTTCTTCAAATTTTTCGCGGGATTTCGTTCTCATATATGTTTTTCTGACTTTTTCCTTAATTTGTTCAAATGGAGGAACTTCCGCTTTGTGATCTTCCAAAATTCTCACGAAAACAAATTCGTCTTTGGAATTTTTGAAAACATCACTGACTTTATTCGGTTCGGTTTTCCAAACGGTTTCGGAGTAAACAATGTCTTTTCCGATACCGGGAATGATATTGTTTTTGTAAATATAATCTTTAATTCCGTTATTTTCGGGATGCAGACAATTTGCTTTCAACAGTTTTGAAATCTCTTCTTCTTTGCCCTTTTTTGCCAATTTGATTATTTTTTTTCTTATTTTGTTTGCTTTTTTCTCGTCGTCGAAAGTAAAAGCCTGAATTTTTCTATATTCTTTTGAACTGAATTTATCGGGATTTTCGTCGTAAAATTTTTTCAAAGCAACCAGAGTCGTATCGATTTTATCCAAAACGATTTGTTGATAGATATTTTGCAGCAATACTTTTCTAACCGCTTGGTCATATTCTTTTTTTACTTCTTCGTTGTTATCGTATCCTTTTTCTTTTGCTTCCAAATAGAATACTTTCATTTCCGTAAGTTTATCAATCATATTAAGCAAATCTTTGCTTGTTTTCGTTAAGGATGCCTGTTGTTTATCAATGATTCCGAAATATTTGACAAAGTCGGAAACGGTCATATTAAGAATATCTTTTGAGCCGCTTACGATTACTTTATTTCCGATTTCCAGATTTTTATCCATATCTGTTAAATCTATAAGTTTAATGTTGGCGGTGTCAATTTTAACATCGAATTTTTTATATAAATCATTTTTCATATTTTTGAAGAGATTTTTTTTGTATTGCGGACGCAATTTTAATTCTATTTGAGTTTTGCTTTCTTCAAAAGTTCTACCGGCGTAAAGCGAATCGGCATATTTAATATAATAATCTTTTAAATCTTTTTCCGGAACTTTGAACTCTTTTTGTTGGTTTCTTTTGAAGACACGCGAATAAGCGGAAATTTTGATATACTTATTTCTCAATTTTATCTTTTCATCATTTTGTAAACCTTTTGCCAATGCTTCTTGATAAAACAATTCTTCGATGCACATATTCTTTAAAAGATTTTGTTTGGCATCTTCCGTTTTATAACGCGATTGATACATCGGCGAGATTCTGGCAATACGATTATCCAAATCCTCAACGGTAATTTTTCCGCCGTCAAATTCTGCCAGAACGGTATCTTTGGGTAAATTCGCTGCGGAGATGTTGACAACAGTTGCAATAAAAACGGTAGTTATCACTAAAAGATTCAGAAAAAATCTTTTCATTCTTTACTCCTTTGAAATAATGATATTTGCATCACAAAAAAAAATTGACTGTTAGCAGTCAAGTAAATAAATGACTTGGTCGGAAATTTGAGATAAGAGAGTGTATGGAATTATTTAGAGAAGATTTAATAAAGTTGAAATACTTTGCTTTGGATAAGAAAAGTTGTTTGTCGGAGATGGTTGAATATTTAGTGGAAAAGAACATTGTAAAATCTCATGACGATTTTTTCCGAGCTATTATGGAGCGGGAGAGCATCATGTCCACCGGAATCGGAAAAGGAGTGGCAATTCCTCACGCGCGCAGCAACGTTGTTAACGAGTTCAAAATTCTTGTTTATATTCTTGACAACGAACTTGATTTCGAAGCAATTGACGAGCAGCCGGTAAAAATCATTTTTATGATTGCCGTGCCGGAAGCAAAAAAAGAAGAATATATGAAAGTATTGAGTTCCATTTCAAATTTTTTGAGAGCGGAGGAAAAGAGAGAAAAATTGTTACATCTTTCCGATAAAAAAGAGATATTAAAAATTTTGAAGGAAATAGAATCATGAAAAAAACAATAACATTACTTCTTTTTGTTGCCTATACACTTTCGTTTTTTGCAATCAATGAAAGCGCGGGCACAAAAGGATTTCAATTTTTGAAACTGAATTTTTCCGCCCGAGCCGTTGGAATGGGAAATGCCTACACGGCACTTTCCGACGATGCAAGTGCGGTTTTTTTCAATCCCGCCGGTTTGATTCAAGTAAAATCGAAAGAAATTGCTACAACTTATATGAGTTATTTTGAAGGAATTCAGAGCGGTTCGCTGGTTTTTGTCTTTCCGAAAAGCAAAACCAGAACACTTGCCGTTTTTACTCAATATTTAACGGCAAATGAAACCAGAGAATTGCAGGACGAAGACGGAAACTATAGCGGTTCAGCCGGCACTTTCGGAATGTCCGATTTAATTATCGGAGTCAGTGACAGCAGATTGATTAACAATATTTTAAATATAGGTTTCAATATCAAGTATGTGCGGGAATCTCTCGATGATAATTCCGCGTCGGCTCTTGTTTTCGATGTTTCGGTTCTTCACCAAACGGCTCATAAAAATTTAAAGGTCGGAGTGGCTCTGAAAAATATCGGCAGACAGCTTACCTATTTCACAAATTCCAAATACAAAGAAGGACTTCCGACTGTATTTGATGTCGGTTTTTATCGGGAATGTCTTTCGGAGTCGGTTTTAATTGGAAGAGATACAATGTGGATTATGCGATTGTTTCTTACGGCGATTTGGGATTGGTAAATCAGATTTCTCTAAAATATAAATTCTAAAATTTTCTTGCGAAATTTTCTACCATTATGTTTAAAACTTCCGAAGATAGCTTTGGAAGTTTTTATTTTTCGGCGAGTTCTTTTATGGTTACAAATTCGAATATCTGCCAAAATTAAACAGGAAAAAATTAGACAATTATTCCGTAATCTAAAATTTTGGCTCGTTTTTGGTGAGGAAAATGGATAAAAAAGATTTTTTATTTGAAATTGGGGTTGAAGAAATTCCGGCGGGTTACATTGCGAACGCTGTTACCGGAATAAAAAAATATTTTGTCAAAAGACTGCGGGAAGAACGACTCTCTTTCCAAGAAATGAAACTTTATTCTACTCCGCGCAGATTTACTTTGTGGGTGAAACAACTCGAAACCAAACAAGCCGACATTTCGACGGAAAGAATTGGTCCCGCCAAAACCATCGCTTACGACGAAAACGGAAATCTTTCCAAAGCGGCGCTCGGGTTTTTACGAAGCGCAAATGCCGAAGAAAAAGACATTTATTTTGTTAAAACTCCCAAAGGAGAAAAATTAGCCGTAAAAATTGAAAAAAAAGGCAAATCGGCTGAGTTAATTCTAAAGGATATTATTGTGGAAGTAATCGGTAAGATTGACTTTCCCAAAACAATGCGTTGGGGCGAAAACAAGATTTCATTCGCTCGTCCGATTCGATGGCTTTTGGTTTTGTTGGGAACCGAGACTATTCCCGTGGAAATTTCCGGAATTCCGGCGGGAAAATTATCTTACGGAAACAGATTTCAAAAATTAAGTAATTCGGTGGAAATCAACTCTCCCGCAGAATACGAGGGACGTCTGAAAACGGTTTTTGTGATTCCCGACAGAGAAGAAAGAAAATCCCTTATTTCCGAACAAATAAAAAAGATATTGAAAAGCGGCAATGAAAAGGTGGTAGAGGATGAAAAACTCCTGGAGATTGTTACGGATTTGGTTGAATTTCCTACCGCCGTTGTTGCCGAATTCGAGAAAAAATATCTCAAACTTCCTGAAAAAATCATCATCAGCACTTTATCGCAGCATCAAAAATATTTTTCCGTAAAAAACAATACCGGAGAGCTTTCCAACAAATTTATTTTTATTTCCAACGGAAATCCGATTTATTCCGATATTATCAAACTCGGTAATGAGAAGGTAATCAAGGCGAGATTGGAGGATGCGGAATTTTTCTTCGAGGAAGACAGAAAAAAACCGCTCGAAGAATATGTTCCCAAGTTAAAAGAAGTTACTTTCCAGGCAAAATTGGGAAATCTTTTGGAAAAAACAGAGAGAATAGGACGAATCGCTGCCGTAATTTCCGACAATTTGCACTTGAATAAAAACGAGAAAAATCTTATTAATCGAGCTTCTTGGTTATGCAAAGCGGATTTGGTAACCATGATGTTGGGAGAAAAAGAATTTACCAAACTTCAGGGATACATCGGAATGAAATATGCCGAATTGGACGGAGAGCCGGCGGAAGTGTGCCAAGCGATTTACGAGCATTATCAACCGCGCGGGCAAAATGACGAACTTCCCAAAACTTTGACCGGTTCAATCGTTGCAATTGCCGATAAAATGGATACAATTTGCGGAATTATCGGCGTCGGTTTGATTCCTTCGGGTTCAAACGATCCTTTTGCTTTAAGAAGGGCGGGAAACGGAATTGTGCAAATTATCGATGATAAAAAACTTGAACTTGATTTAACCGCTTTGATTGACGAGACCTTTAATATTTTAAATGATAAATTGGAAAAGCCGAACAACAATAAAACTAAGGTTTATGAATTTTTCCGACAACGGGTTTATTGGTTGCTCAAGCAGTCGCAAATAGATTATGATGTCATTGAAAGCGTGATGCACATTGATTATTCCGATGTTTATGATTTGAAAAGAAGAGCGGCTGATGTGCAGAAATTCAAGCAAAGAGAAGATTTCATCAAATTGGTAATCGGTTTCAAAAGAGTGGCAAATATCATTTCCGAAATCACGAATTTGAATGAAGTTGAGGAAAAACTTCTTCGCGAAGATTCGGAAAAATTACTTTATCATGAATTTTTGAAACTGAATGAAATTGTTTCGGAATTTTTACCCGAAAAAAATTATGAAAAAATAATGGAACATTTGGTTGATTTCGGGAAAATCATCGATAAATTTTTCGATGATGTTTTGGTAAATACGGAAAATATTGCTTTAAGAAAAAACAGATATAATTTGCTGGGAAAAATCAGAGAACTTTTCTTGAAAGTAGCGGATTTGAGTAAAATAGTTGTAGAGGGAAATTTTATATAATTTATTGAAAAAAATATTTTTACGGGAGAAATAAATGGCTATTAAAATTTCTAACCGAGCGCGGGCAATCAAGCCTTCTGCCACTTTGTCCATGGCGACGAAAGCTCGTGAAATGAGAGGAAGAGGTATTGATGTCATAAATTTCGGGGTTGGAGAACCGGATTTCAACACACCGGAATACATCAAAGAGTCGGCGAAGAAGGCTATTGATGAAAATTTTACTCATTACACGGCGGCAGCGGGAATATTGGAATTAAGACAAACAATTGCCGAAAAACTTGAGAAAGACAATAATTTGAAAGTCGATCCGCAGAATATTTTGGTTTCTCCCGGAGCCAAAGCTTCTATTGTGAATGTGCTGATGGCGGTTTGTGATCCGCGCGACGAAGTTCTGATTCCGTCTCCTTTTTGGGTGAGTTACACTGCACAGGTGGAAATGGTTGATGCCCGACCGATTCTTCTTCCGACTTCCGAGACTAATAATTTCAAAATTACGGCAGAGCAGTTGGATGAAGCTCTAAAAAGCTTGTGCAATCCCAAAGCCCTGATTTTGAATTCTCCCGGCAATCCCACCGGAACCGTTTATAACGAAAGCGAGTTGAAAGAGATCGGAGAAGTTTGCTTAAAACATAATATTTTAATAATTTCTGACGAGATTTATGAAAAATTGATTTACGACGGTGAAAAACATATTTCCATTGCTTCTCTCGATGAAAAAATTGCGGAAATTACAGTCGTAATCAACGGAGTTTCAAAAGCTTATGCAATGACAGGTTGGAGACTCGGTTATGCGGCGGGTCCGGCGGAAATTATCAAAAGAGCCGCCAGAATTCAGGGACACACGACTTCCTGTGTTAATTCCATCACTCAAAAAGCTGTTGTCACCGCTCTTTCCAAAGATGACGGAAGCGTGGAAAAAATGCGCCGGGAATTTGAAAAACGCAGAAATTTCCTTGTAAATGAACTGAACCAAATCAACAACATTCATTGCAATATGCCGAAAGGCGCTTTTTATGCAATGCCGAATGTTTCTTATTATATCCGGAACAACGGCAAAGGGATTACAAATTCGATAGAATTATGCGAATATCTTTTGGAAAATTATCATATTGCCGTGGTGCCGGGAGCGGCTTTTGGAGTTGATGATTATGTTCGTTTTTCTTATGCGAACAGTTTACAGAACATAAAAGAAGGTTTGGCGCGTTTTAAAAAAGGATTGCTCGAGAGCATTTGAGGACTAAATGAAAAAATTTCGAGAAGAATTGGAACGCAGGAAAAATGAAAGGCGCAAAAAAAGAAGTTCCACTTGGATCGGCTTGATTATCAGAATACTGATTCTCGCTTTTGTGATTATGATTATGAAAACTTTGGGGACGCCGGTTGCTAAAAAAACAACCGATATTTTATTTTCCGGTGACAGCGTCGGCGTTTTGGAGAAAGGAAAATAGATGAGTTTATTAATTGTAGGTTCCATTGCTTTGGATTCGGTTAAAACTCCTTTCGGAGAAGTTCGTGAAGCTTTAGGCGGTTCTGCCGTTTACGCTTCCATGGCAAGCAAACATTTTTCTCAGACGGAAATTATCGGAGTGATCGGTAAAGATTTTCCCGAAGAACATCTTAAATTACTTGAAGATAACAAAATTTCCATTATCGGAGTAGAAAAAGTTGATGGTAAAACTTTTCGTTGGAAGGGTGTTTACAACGATTTAAACAAGGCGGAAACTCTGGATACTCAATTGAATGTGTTTGCGGATTTCCAACCGAAATTATCGGAAAAGCATCAAAATACGGAATATGTTTTTTTGGGGAATATCGATCCCGTTTTGCAACTTGATGTTTTAAATAAAATTAAAAATCCCAGAATTACTGCCTGCGATACCATGAATTTTTGGATTTCCGGAAAATTGGAAAAATTGATAGAAGTAATCAAAGAAGTGGATATTTTGTTTATCAATGAAGATGAATTGAAAATGCTGACTGGCGAAAACAATATTTTCAAAGCGGCGGAAATTACCGAAAAATATAATTTGAAACTGATAGTTATCAAAAAAGGAGAACACGGTGCCATTGCCGTAAAAAACGACTTTGTGTTTTTTGCTCCCGTTTTTCCTTTGAAAAGGGTTGTTGATCCGACCGGCGCAGGCGACAGTTTTGCCGGCGGTTTTATGGGATATTTGGCTAAATCGGATAATTTTAATGAAAAGACAATTAAGAATGCCATGATTTACGGAACAATTTTAGCTTCTTTCGATGTGGAAGATTTCAGCTTGAATAAACTCAGCAAGGTGTCTTCGGAAGAAATAGAATTTCGAAAAGAAAAAATCCGGCAAAGCGTAATTTTTTAAAAGTGAAAGCGATTTCACAAAGTGTATATTATTTTTCACAATTTTTTTATCAATAAGATTAAGACACGGTTGAATCGTATGAATAATTCACGGTTTGGCTTGGAACACATTATGCGCGTTTATTCCCGATAAAAAGTATTTTGAAGGTAATAAAATGAGATGGAGAATCGTTAAATCCGGTAAATTGAGTCCTGCGGAAAATATGGCCCTCGATGAAGCGATTATGCAGGGAATCATTACCGGCAAATCGGAACCTACAATCAGATTTTACGACTGGGATCCTCCTACGCTTTCGTTTGGATATCACCAAAGTTTCGAAAATGAAATCGACACTTCAGAAGCGGATAAATTCGGTTTCGGTTATATTCGCAGACCGACGGGTGGAAGATT